>CAYZKI010000375.1:0-2873 GCA_964478745.1 uncultured Bacteriovoracaceae bacterium | reverse complement strand
CGCTCACCCACATGATCCTGAATGTCCTCATCACCGTGGGCTATATCATCCAGGTGTTCATCCGGGATACGGGCCTCGAGCGGGTTTCGAGCGGCATCCTGATCCTGAACGTCTGCCTGATCGCCGTGCTTTCCTATTCGGGATACCTCGGGGGAAAGATGGCCTACCTTTATTCCGTGGGCTCGCGGACCAACCGGAATCCCCAGATTTCGGAACGCGACGGCGACAAGCCAGAAGACATCACTCGCGCGGCGTAGTAGTTTTGTTTCCCTATGCTCGATTGGCTTAGGGAACTGCATTCCGCGGAAGGGATATCTCAGATCGTACAAGCGGGCGGCGTGATCGCCCTGACGGGGATCATTTTCGCCGAGACCGGGCTTCTGGTCGGCTTCTTCCTTCCGGGCGACTCGCTGCTGATCACCGCCGGCGTGCTCGCGAACCCCGCTAACCCGCATCATGTCGAGGCCCTCGACATCGTGACGCTGAACGTCGTCCTCGTGCTCGCGGCGATCATCGGCGACCAGGTCGGCTTCTATCTGGGGCGCCGCGCGGGCAAGAGCATGTGGGAGCGCCCGGACGGACGCTTCTACAAACGCAAGCACCTGGAAGCCGCGCACGAATTCTACGAGAAATGGGGCGGCCCCGCGGTCGTCGGAGCGCGCTACGTTCCGGTGCTGCGCACGTTCGTGCCCTTCGCGGCCGGCATGGCGCACATGCCTTACCGCAGCTTCGTCCTCTGGAACATCGGAGGCGGCATCCTCTGGATCACTTCCCTGCTGTGGATCGGCTACTACCTGGGCCAGACCCCGCTTGCCAACCGCCTCGACAAGATCATCGTCGTCGTCGTGATCGTGTCGATCCTCCCGATGGTCTTCGGCGGCCTGAAAAGCTACTGGAAGTCGCGGTCGCGCGCGGGCGTCCAGACATGATCCACTGGAACGCGAGCCCCGTCATCGCGAACATCGGGCCGATCAGCCTGCGCTGGTACGGCCTGCTCTTCGCGGGAGGCTTCATCCTCGCGCACAGGCTCGCGGCCCGCTACTTCATCCGGGAGAAGGTTTCGCTCGGCATCCTCGACCAGCTCCTGCTCTACATCGCGGCCGGAACGATCATCGGCGCCCGGCTCGGTCACACGCTTTTCTACGAGCCGGACGTCTACCTCCGCGACCCGCTGAGGATCCTCATGATCTGGGAGGGCGGTCTCGCGAGCCACGGGGCCGCCATCGGCATCCTGCTCGCCGTCTATCTCTTCTTCCGGAAGAACCCGCAGCTCCGGCTGCTGTGGATCCTGGACCGCGTGGCCGCGCCGATCGCCATGGCGGGCGTGCTGATCCGTCTCGGCAATCTCTTCAACTCGGAGATCCTGGGGAAACCCTCGAACGTGCCCTGGGCTTTCGTCTTCCAGCGCGTCGACTCGATCCCCCGGCACCCGGCCATGCTCTACGAGGCGGTCGCCTATCTTCTGATCTTCTTCGTGCTGGACCGCCTGTACTGGCGCAAGGAGTCGCGCGAGGCCGAGGGCCGCATCTTCGGCGGCTTCATGGCCGGCATCTTCGGAGCGCGCTTCCTTCTCGAGTTCTTCAAGGAAGTGCAGGTCGACTTCGAGGCCCAGCTTCCGCTCGACATGGGGCAGCTGCTCAGCATCCCGTTCGTCGCGCTGGGCGTGTGGATGATCGTCCGCAGCTACCGACGGCCGCCCGTGGCCGAAGCAGACCCGCGCCGTCCTTCGCCTTCGAAGAAGTAGCGCCCGCTCACTCGCGCGTGATGTTCATCTTCATGCCGACGAACGCGGCCTGGTCATCCTCGTCGCCGGCCTTGTAGATGTAGCCGCCCGTCAGTTCGTTCCGGAGATCGAAGCCGAAGAGGCTGCGCGGCTTGAGCTTGTAGCCAATCTCGGTCCTCGAGCTCGTGAATCCCGACATGTTCACGCCCTGCGCGGGGTCGCGCCTGTAGAGCTGCTGGCCTAGGCGCAGCTTGTTGCGGAAGGTCTTCTCGACCTCGAAGTTCAGCCGCACGATGCCGCCCTCGCCCATCCCGGTCTCTCCGCGGAGATTTTCCTTCGAGCCCTGGAACGCGATGCGGCCGCTGTCGAACTCCTTCAGATACGAGGTTCCCCAGTAATCCGAATCGCGGCGCTTGCCCTTGAAGGTCACGGTCTTCCCGAGCGCGGTGTCGGTCGCGACGCCGAACTCGTGGCCGTTCGGCTTGTATCCCAGGCTCGCGTGGAACGACTCCTGGGTGAACGCGACGGCGTTGCCCCGGATCGGGTCCTCGACGGCCTGCACGCGGTTGGTATTGAAGACCTCGGCGTATCCTGCCACGCCCTTGATCGGCTCCGCCATGAAGCGGACCGCGGCGCGGGAGCGGAACGGGTGCAAATCGCCGATGGACTTCTCGTCATAGTGAAGCGGAAGCATCTTGCCGACGCGGCCCGAGACCGGTCCCACTTTCGCGCCGAAGTTGAGCTTGTTCGCGCCCGCGTCCAGCGCGTCGCCGAGGGTCAGGCTCTGCTCGACCACGAGGTCGACCTGCTTCTGCACGAGCTCGCGCGGGAAAGGCGGAATGGCGCTCACGGGAACCTTGCGGCCGAGCTCGCGCGACTTCAGGGCCGCGTAGGCCTCGCGCATGCCGGCGTTGACGGCGCTGTACACGTCCTCGGCGTGCCTGCCTTTCTCCTTGATGATCGGATAGAGGGCGGCGCGCGCGTCGGCCTCCATCTCGATGTCGAAGATGACGTGCTTGGTGGTCTTCTTGTAGGTCAGCCCGAGCTTGCTTTCGTCCATGGTGACGGGCTCCTCGATGGCGCGGATCGAGATCCCGAACCTGCTGTAGACCTTGAATCCTTCGGCCTTCTCCGACTCGCAGGTCAGGCA
>CAYZKI010000374.1:0-2908 GCA_964478745.1 uncultured Bacteriovoracaceae bacterium | reverse complement strand
GCCGTGTTCCTTCTCGCGTCCGCGACGGCGGGTTGCGATCGCACGGCCCCCGCGCGCCGAATCGCGCTCTCGAGCGCGAACCAGGACTCGAACCCGCGTGCAAACGGGGTGCTCCTTTACGCTCAGAACTGCGCCCAGTGCCACGGCGAGATCACGAACTCGACGGTCAGGAACGTCACGAGCGGCCAGATTCAGAACGCCATCGCTTCAGTCGGCATGATGAGGCAGCTCAGCTGGCTCTCCGCGTCCGACATCGACTCCATCGCATCGGCGCTCTCGCCCGAGCCTTCGCCGTTGCCGAGTCCGAGCTCCAGTCCGTCACCGGGCGTGAGTCCGTCACCGGGCGCCAGCCCGTCTCCGAGCGTGAGCCCGTCTCCGAATGTCAGCCCGTCTCCGAGCGCGAGCCCGGCCCCCAGCCCGAGCCCGGGCGCGCCGAATGGCGCCGTCCTGTACTCGACCAACTGTATGCAGTGCCATGGCAGCCTGGCCGTCTCGACGAAACGCGGCGCCACGGCGGCGGAAATCCGCGCGGGGATCAACCGGATCCCGATCATGGGATTCCTGAGCACGCTCACCGACGCCGAAGTGCAGGCCATCTCCGATGCGCTCGGCTCTTCGCCCAACCCCAGCCCGACCCCGAGCCCGACGCAGACCAGCGGGCCCGTGACGGGAACCCCGTCCGGCTTCAACGCGGTGGTCGGCACGCGCGAGGCGGTCGCTTCGAGCTTCCGCGAGCTCTTCCTCGCCGAGCCCCTGAGCACCGAGGAGATCCAGATTCGCGATGCCATCAACAGCCTCATCAACGGGCAGTTCGTCGCGTTCGGCGGTCCCTGCGACCGGTACGACGCCGAGTGCCCGGGGCTCGTCCTGGGCGCGCTCGGGTTCGACGGCCACACGATGCGCATTAACTCTTCCACGCTTCCCACGACAAGCGCGCTTCGGCAGGGCTACGTGATCCGCGCGTGCGAGGAGGTCCTTTCGAGGGACACAGCCGTCAGGAACGCGCTCGCGGCGGCCGCGCTCACCGAGAGCTCGGCCGTGAACGGCGCGAACGTCCGCGCGCTCGCCGAGGCGTTCCTGCCGGGACGCGACCTTTCGGCCCAGTCGGTGGACGCGCTCGTGGCGATCGGGACGGCGGGAGCCGCCCGCGGGTTCACGGGGCTGAGGCAGTGGAGATTCATCATGGTCGCTCTGTGCGAGTCGACTTATTTCGAGCTCATGTAAGGGAGAAAGCGTGAAAGGAACGGCAAGGCTCAGTTTAATGATAGCGATCCTCGGCGCCGGGGCGGAGCCCGCGCGCGCTGAACCGCTCTCGAACGTGAGCCTCTACCATCGCTGCTATTCCCAGCTGACCCAGCTCCGGCGCCCGGCGGCCGATGCCCTGACGGTGGCGGTTCGCAACGGGACGCGCACGCCGATCTCCGCGTGCCTCGAGACGCTCGATCGGGCCCGCTTCAACCAGGCAGGACAGACTCAGATCTCTCCGAACGAGACGGTGGGGCAAGCCGTGCTGAAGACCCTGCACAAGCTCCACTCGTCCTGGTTCGCCAACCGCGACATCGACGACGGGCAGGGCCCGGTCGGCTTCTCGAGCGTGACTCGCGATATCTTCAACCCGAGCGATCCCGCCATGTACTACACGCGCGCGCTGCTCGGTCCGAACGTCCAGTTCGGTTCGATCGTGACCGCCTCCGATAACCTCCGGGCCGTCCGCAGCGTGGATGCGCCCACCGTCGGCCCGTCGACCAACGCGCCAATCACGCGGTCGATCTTCGCGTCGAACGCGGGCTTCAAATTCGCGGGCAAGGGCGATCTGCTCGGCTTCGAGCTGCTCGGGCCCCGCGTGATGAGCTACAGCTACACGCGCGGAGCGAGCACCATCACCGGCTCGGTGGATCTCGGCGCGCACTACGGTGGAGGGATCCTCGGGCACGTGGCCTTCATGCAGGCCAACGTGCTCCAGGCCGACAACTTCGCGGCTGACGGCGCCGAGTTCACGCCGAGAAAGTACGCGCGGGCCATCTTCTCCGACCTCATGTGCCGCGAGATCCCGGTGGTCCGGGCTGAGGATGCCGCGCCGTATGTCGTGGCCACGAGCTCGGTGCCCTTCCGCAATGCCGTGGGCTGCGTGAGCTGCCACGCCAGCATCGACCGCCTGGCTTACGTGATCCGGGGCTTTCAGTACAACAACCTGGGATTCCAGGAGATCAACAACCTCGGCGTGAGCCTGCCCCGCTTCGCGGCGGTCACCCAGCCCGCGGAGACGGGCTGGCCCTCGGAGCCGGATCCGAACTTCTTCCGCCGCCCGCCGAACGGCGTGCTGTACTACCGGTCCTTCGACGGCACCCTGGTCAACCGCCAGGTGAGCAGCGTGCAGCAGATCGGCGCCGAGCTCGCCGCCCAGGACGACATCTATGTCTGCGCGGCGAAGCGCTACTACCAGTACTTCACGGGAATCGACGTGCCCCTGTCCGACATCGGTGATCCGGCGAACGCTCCGCTGAGCGCGGGCGAGCTCGCGCACCGGAATCAGGTGATCACGTTGGGGCGCAACCTGAGAACCCATCAGAGCCTGCGGCTCCTGATCGAGGAAATCTTGAACCTGCCCGCTTACCGCGACTCGGGCTACGGGGTCTCCCCGGAGCAATGAGGTGAATTCATGACAAAGAAGCAGAGGCTTTCCAGACGTGAATTCGTGAAAAGTACGGGGGCGGCGGCTCTCGGGGGCGCGGTGCTCTCGAGCCCGATGCACCTGCTCTTCCAAAGCTTGCTCGACGGGATCGTGAACAAGGCCTACGCCGACGTGAACGGAACGGGACCCAGGGCGTACTTCTACCTGACGCTCCCGGGGGCGCCTCCGGCATGGGTCTGGAGCCAGTTCCTCACCCCTTACGGCAGCGCCGGGTTC
>CAYZKI010000373.1:0-2913 GCA_964478745.1 uncultured Bacteriovoracaceae bacterium | reverse complement strand
ATCATCGGCATCGGGTTCTCGCAGATGGAGGCCATGCAGAAGGTGGCCAAGCAGTTTCCCGCGCGCAAGTTCGCGGTGGTGGACGCCGAGGTGAACGAGCCGAACGTCCGCTCGCTCCTGTTCGAGGAGCATGAAGGCTCCTACCTGGTCGGCGCGCTCGCCGCGCTGACGAGCAAGACCGGCACGCTCGGTTTCATCGGCGGCATGGACATCCCGCTGATCCGCCGCTTCGAGATGGGCTACGCGGCGGGGGTGAAGAAGATCAACCCGAAGGCCGTCCTCAAGTCGAACTACATCGGCGTCACCGGAGACGCCTGGCACAACCCGGCGAAGGCCAAGGAGCTCGCGCTCGCCCAGTATTCCGGCGGCGCGGACGTGATCTTCGCGGCCGCGGGCGCCTCGAACAGCGGGCTTTTCGACGCGGCCGAGGAGCGGAAGAAGCTCGCGATCGGCGTCGATTCGAACCAGAACTGGGTGAAGCCCGGCTTCGTGCTGACGAGCATGATGAAGCGCGTGGACACGGCGGTTTTCAGCACCATCCAGGACGCGCAGGGCGGCAAGTTCACCGGGGGCGTCAAGCGCTACGGGCTCGCCAACGAGGGCGTCGACTACGCGATGGATGAGCACAACGCCAAGCTCGTTCCGGCTGACGTGAAGACGAAGGTCGACGCTCTCAAGAAAGAGATCATCGCCGGCAAGATCCAGGTGCCGGATTTCTACAAGCAGAAGAAGAAGTAATCCCGGTGTCGATCGAGCTTCGCGGCCTCACCAGACTTTGCGGACCGCGACGAGAGATTCGCGCGAACGACGGCATCATGCTCAACGTCCGCGCGGGCTCGATCCACGCGATCATCGGCGAGAACGGCGCGGGCAAGTCGACCGCGATGAAGCTCCTCTACGGCATGTTCAAGCCCGACGCGGGCGAGATCCTGATCGACGGCGTCGCCCGCGAATGGAGCTCGCCCTCGGACGCGATCGCCGCGGGAATCGGCATGGTGCACCAGCATTTCATGCTGGCCGGCCCCTATGACCCGCTCGAGAACGTCGTGCTCGGAGCCGAACCCTCCCGCGTGAGCTTCCTCCCGGCGTTCCTACGGCCGATCGATCGCGCGGGCGCGGAATCGAGGCTTCGCGCCATCGCCCGGCAGAACGGCTTCACCATCGACTGGAGCAAGCCCGTCGAGGAGCTGCCGGTCGGCATCCAGCAGCAGCTCGAGATCGTGAAGTTGCTGTACCGGAACGCGAGGATCCTGATCCTCGACGAGCCCACGGCGGTGCTGACCCCTCAGGAGATCCGCGAGCTCTTCCAGCGCCTGCGCGAGCTCAAGGCCCAGGGGAAGACGATCCTGATCATCACCCACAAGCTCAAGGAGGTGATGGCCGTTTCCGACCGCGTGACCGTGTTCCGCGCCGGCAAGACGGTGGGCGAGGTTGAAACGAAGGACACGTCGCCCGAGGAGCTCGCGCAGCTCATGGTGGGAAGGCGCGTTTCGCTGCACGCGGCCCCGCCGCCCAAGCCCGAGCTTCGCGGGGCGGCTCTCCAGATCTCGGGGCTCGCCCTGAAGGGGGTCTCCTGCCCGCTTCGCGAGGTGAGCCTCCAGGTCAGGGGCGGCGAGGTAGTCGGCATCGCGGGCGTGGAAGGGAACGGGCAGTCCGAGCTTCTTCGCGCGATCGTCAGGCCCTCGGAGCTCCGGGGACAGCTCACGGGCTCCGTCCGCGTGCTCGGCACCGAGACCGCGTCCGAGCGCTCGGCGCTCGGCACGAGCGAGATCCTCGGCCTCGGAATGAGCGTGATTCCCGAGGACCGGCACCGCGAGGGGCTGCTCCTGGAGCGCCCGGTGCGGGAAAACTTTCTCCTGGGCCTGCAGCGGCGCAAGGAGTTCTCGAAGATGGGGCTGATCGACCGCGGCGCGCTCGAGGCCGCGGGAACGCGCGCGCTCGAGACCTACGACATCCGCCCGCGCTCGCTTGAGACGGAGGCGCGCGGCCTTTCCGGCGGAAACCAGCAGAAGGTCATCATCGCGCGCGAGTTCGAGCGCGATCCCAGGCTCCTGATCGCGGCCCAGCCCACCCGCGGCGTGGACGTCGGAGCGATCGAGTTCATCCACTCGAGGATCCTGCAGGCCCGGGCCGCCGGCGCGGGCGTGCTGCTCGTGTCGTCGGAGCTCGACGAGATCCTCGCGCTCTCCGACCGGATCCTGGTCATGTTCGGCGGCAAGGTAGTCGCGGAGTACGCCCGCGGCGAGGCGGACGAGAACCGGCTCGGCTTGGCCATGGGAGGCGCCTCATGAGCGGCGCGCGCGCGAGAGCCGTCGTCCAGCCTCTCCTGTCCGTGGTGTTCGGCCTGGCGGCCGGCCTTCTGGTCACCGCGTTCGCGGGCGAGAACCCGATGCACGTCCTGCGCGTGCTCCTGAACAGCGCGTTCGGGTCGCCCTATGACGTCGGCATGACCCTGTTCCACGCGACACCCCTGATCTTCACCGGGCTCTCCGTGGCGATCGCGTTCCACGCGGGCCTTTTCAATATCGGCGGCGAGGGCCAGCTCGCGCTCGGAGCGCTCGCGGCCGCCGCGGTCGGGATCCTCTTTCCGGGGCTTCCTCCCGTCATAGCCCCTCTCGCGGCGATCCTCGCCGCGTTCGCGGCCGGCGCGCTCTGGGGCGCCATCCCGGGCTGGCTTCGCGCCTACCGGGGAAGCCACGAAGTGATCAACACGATCATGCTGAACTTCGTAGCGGCCGGCATCTCGAGCTACGTCACGCTCTACCTCCTCAAGAACCCGGACTCGCAGGCGCCCGAGACGGCGGCGATCGCGCCCGTGTACTTCATCGCCAGGCTTCCGGGTTTCGGCGGCGACGCTCTCGTGAACGGCTCGCTCATCCTGGCGCTCCTGTGTTGCGTCGCGGTCTCCGTGTT
>CAYZKI010000372.1:0-2938 GCA_964478745.1 uncultured Bacteriovoracaceae bacterium | reverse complement strand
CTACGACCACACGGGCGCCGCGGCCGGCAACAAAGACCTCAAGGGCGGCGACCATCTCACGATCCCGGGCGCTCGCGAACTCGGCGTCCCGTCAGTTTCCCGCACGCTTCTCGAAATCAGCTTCGCCAAGAAGAAGGACGAGCCCGCAGGCGCGCTCGGCTGCCGCGAAAAGAAGAACAAGAAGGACGACGCGCTCGCCCACCAGTTCGCGAACCTGCTCGGCATGAAGGTGATCGCCCAGCCCGCAGGCGGCGCGGGAGACGGAAGCGGCGGCAAGAAGAAGAAAGACAGCCCGGCCGGCTCAGGCTCCGGCTCAGGCGAATAAGCGCGCCTGCTTGGCAGTTTCCTGATGGCTGGGGCGCCCTCTTTGCAGGCTCTCCAGCCATCATGGTTTCAAAAATCCTGTTTCGAGCATTCCTCTTTTCAGCCGGCCGCAAGGCGCTGGGCCGCCTGTTTCGAGGCCGCGGTGATCGCCGAAGGCCCACCGGCCGACCGGCGAGCAACCTGAGAGGCTCGCGCGCCCGCGAGCTTCACAAGTACGGCACCCCGGCCTACGGCGTTCCCGACAAGGTGCCCGCCTCTCCGGCGCTCGACCCCTCGGCCGGCGCGCACGCGGCCGAGACGGCCACTCCCTCCGAGGAGCGCGACCGGGTGGACGAGGCCTCCTGGGAATCCTTCCCGGCGAGCGACCCGCCCAGCTACACGCCGCAGAAGATCGCCAAGAAGTCGGCCTAGGCCGCGGTCCGGCCCTCGCGCTACGCCACGCGGCGCTGGCAGCCGGCCGCCAGTTGAGCAATAATCGCGCGTATGAGCATCGATCTGATCGGTGGGCGCTTCAAGCTCGCGGAGCTCGCCCGGCTTCCTTCTTCCGCGCTGACAGTGATTCACGGCGGGGCAGCACCCCTGGATCCCGGCACCGACGACGCGGACGCCGCGCGCGTTTCGGTCACGCGCATGATCGCCGAGATCGCGAGGGCGGCTCCGGGCTCGGGCAATCCCACGGCTGGCAAGCTCACGGTCTCGGAGGCGCAGGTGCTTCTCGGAGCCGAGCTTCTCGAGGCCGACCCCATCTTCAACGCGGGCTACGGCGCCGCCCTCCAGGAGGACGGCACGCCGCGGGTGAGCGCGGGCTTCATGGAAAGCACGCGCCAGAAATGCTCGGCGGTGATCAACGCGCTCGAGGTGCAGCACCCCTCGAAGCTCGCGCACTTCCTTCAGCGGCGCCGCTTCTCGGTGCTCGACGGGCAGGGGGCCGAGATGCTGGCCCGCGAGCTCGGCATCTCGCGCGTGAACCTGATCACGAAGCAGCGCTTCGAGCGCTGGGTGGAGCTGAAGAGAAAGACGATCGCGGGCACTCCCTCGGCTGACGGGCACGGCACGATCGGCGCCGTTTCGATCTCGAAAGACGGCGATCTCGCGGCGGTGACGTCGACAGGGGGCCTGGGCAACGAGACGGTGGGCCGCGTGGGCGACACGCCGACCACGGCCGGCAACTACTGCACGGACCGCGTGGCAATCAGCTGCACGGGCTTCGGCGAAGAGATCATCGCGCTCGCTCTCGCCCCGCGCGTGGCGGTGCGGGTGGACGAGGGCCTGGACCTCGAGGCCGCCATGCGAAAGACGTTTCTCGAGGCCGAGAAGCGCGGCTACCAGATCGCGGCGATCGCCGTCGGGCTGGACCGCGACCGGGGCGAGGCGCACTGGTGCGCGGCGCGCACGACGCCCGGAATGGTCTGGGCCGCGTCCACGCCCGCGGGCGCGAAGTTCTTCTAGGCTGCTCCCGGGCTCAGGCGGCCTTGCGCTTGCGCGCGGGCTGCGCCTTCCTCGCCGCGGTCTTCTTCTTCGTGGCCGTGGCGGGCGCGCGCTTTTTCGCGGTGGCTTTCACGGGCCGGGCCGCCGTGGTTTTCCGGGTCGTCCGGGTCGCGGGCTTCTGCTGATGCCGCGGCTGAGGCTTCTGCTCGTGCGGCATCGGCATGTTCGGGCGGATCGGGATGATCTTCGCGAGCTCCGGCTGCTGGGGCTGCGGATGATGCTTCACGATGGGCTGCTGCTTGGGCTGGCTTGCCAGGCGCTGCTGCAGCTCGCGGGCCTCACGGGCCTCGCGCGCTTCGCGCTCGCGCGTCTCGGGCGTCTTCATCCAATCGGGAAGCTGCGGACGGTGCGACTCATGCGGCTGAGCGCCCGTCTGAGCCGGGCCCTTGTGAGTGGGAAGGGTGGTGCCGTGGCGGCCGTGCCGGAACGACATGACATTCTGTGCAGCTCTTGAACCTCGGAATCCTCGCATAACGTGCTCCTGCCCCAAGGTGGGGGCGTGTAGTTCTATGGATTCCTCTATTCTCCAATAATTGTACTAATTTAGTCAAGAATTGACGGGCGCAATCGGAGGGTTCGAAACGGCTAATCGGCTCAAGAACTTGGGCGAAATAGTTAAAGCGCTAAAGCAGGGCCCGCTGGCTACAGGAGGGAGAGTTGCTCGCCGGGGCGCTGGAAGTGCGCGGTCGAGAGCTCCGGGAACCGCGGGTCGTAGCCTTCCTTGCGCGTATAAAGGTGGAAGACCTGGCGCATCTGATCGGCGAACGGGCCCTCGCCGCGCATGCGCGAGTTGAAGTTCGGGTCGTTGAGGCGGCCTCCGCGCACGGAGCGGATGCGGTTCAGCACCTTCTCCTGCTTGAGCGGCTCATGTTGCTCGAGCCACTTCTCGAAAACCGGAAGCACGTTGCCGGGCAGGCGCACGGGCACGAAGCCCGCGAAGCGCGCGCCGGCCTTTCGCGCGGCCTTGAGGATGGCGGGCATCTCGGAGTCGGTGAGCCCCGGGATGCACGGCGCGACCATGACGCCGACCGGGATGCCGGCGTCGGTGAGCTCGCGGATGGCGTCGAGCCTGGCCTGCGGGCGCGAGGCTCGCGGCTCGAGCCTGCCCGAGAGCTCGGCATCGAGG
>CAYZKI010000371.1:0-2950 GCA_964478745.1 uncultured Bacteriovoracaceae bacterium | reverse complement strand
TGGGCGATTCCCGAGGCGATCGTGAGCCTGGGGCCGGGCGTGCCTCTCGCGGCGCTCGCGCTTCCGAACTCGGACGCGCTCTGGGGCGAGCTCGACCCGGTGATCCCGCACTACGACGCGGTGATGGTGGCCGGCAACGGCGTCTACGCCTGGGGCAAGACGCTCGAGCAGGCTTTCCTGCGGCTCGAGCTCGTCGAGCATCTGGCGAACGTTTTCCTGAAGTCGCTTCCGCTCGGTGGCCCGAAGATGCTGGCCGCGAACGAGGTGGCGGCGCTTCTGAAGAAGCGCAAGGAGGCGGGCCTCGCGCTTCCACCCGATCCCTCGCGGCCGCATTGGTTTCCTTCCTGAGGCCGCGCCTTGAGTTCGGGCTCGCGCCACCTTCCGATCCTGGTCAAGCCGATCGTCGAAGCGCTCGTCGAGCCTTTCGCGAAGCTTTCCGCGGATGTGCCTCGCCACTTCGTCGTCGACTGTACCTTCGGCGGCGGGGGCCACTCGCGCGCGCTGCTTGAAAGGCTCCCGCAGGCCCACGGCGTGATCGGCATCGACCAGGATCCCGCGGTCATCGAGCGTGCGCGGAAGAACTTCGCGACCGAGATCGCGCAGGGGCGCCTCCTGCTCCATCACTCGCGCTTCAGCGAGGCCACTGGCTTTCTCATGGGCTACCCCGTGCTGGGCCTGCTCGCCGACCTGGGCTTCTCGAGCGACCAGATGGACGATCCCGCCCGGGGCCTGAGCTTCCAGGCGAGCGGCCCCCTCGATATGCGGCTCGACCCGACCCGCGGGCAGAGCGCGCGCGAGTACCTGGCTCAGGTTCCTGAAAAGGAGCTTGAGCGCGTGCTGAGCGAGTACGGCGAGGAGCGCTTCTCCCGGAGAATCGCCGGAGCCGTGGTCCAGGCGCGGCGCGAAGGGAGCCTACCCTCCACGACCCACGACCTTTCGGTCCTCGTCGTGAAAGCCATACCTAGCTCGGCGCGTCATGGAAAGATTCACGCGGCAACCCGGACTTTCCAGGCCATTCGCATCGCCGTCAACCAGGAGCTCGAAGAGCTCGATCGATTGTTGAACGATGTTATACTCTTAGTGAAGCCGGGGGGCCGGGTCGCTTTCATCAGCTTCCATTCCTTGGAAGACCGGAAAGTGAAGTTTGCGCTCCGCGGCTCGGATTCGTTCGAGCCTCTGACCAAGAAGCCGATCGAAGCGGGGGAAGAAGAGGTCTCCCGGAATCCAAGATCGCGAAGCGCGAAGCTTCGGATCGCTGAACGCACGGACAGGAAGACCGGTGACGAAGCCAACCCCGACGGCCAAAGGCCCCGAAAGAAAAAGAACAAGTACCCCCGCGGCGGCTCCGTCTAAGGCCCGCCGCCCGGGCAGGAGCTGGTTCCCGTTCTGGGCTGTCTTCACGGTCCTTCTGCTCGCGATCGGGACGGTGTGGCTCCGGCTTTCCATCGTCCGCACCAGCTACGAGATCACCCAGAACGACAGGATGATCCGCGACCTCAAGCAGGTCCGTGAGCAGAGCGAGCTCAAGGTCACGGGCCTGCGTTCGCCGCGACGCCTCGAGGTGCTCGCGAAAAGCCGCTTCGGCCTCACACAACCCCGTTCCGACCAGGTGATCCGCCATGGCAACAGCAGCGCCGGCGCCCAGCAGAAATAGCGACCGCACGCGCATGATCGCGGTCATGCTGGGCTGCATGGTCGCGGCCGGCGGAATCATCGCGCGCGCAGCCTATCTGCAGCTCCTCGGGCACGACAAGCTCGACAGCCTCGCCAGGCGCCAGTACCAGTCGAAAGTGCTCATCCGCCCGCGCCGCGGCGCGATCGTGGACCGCAACGGCGAGCCGCTCGCGATCAGCGTCGAGACGCGGAGCCTGGCGGCGAACCCCTCCAAAATCAAGAACCGCCGCACGCTCGCGGGCCTGATGTCGAAGGCCACGGGCATCCCGCAGCAGCAGCTCTTCAAGAAGCTCGGCGAAAAGCGCGAGTTCGTCTGGATCAAGCGCCACATCCCCGAGCACGAGCTCAACGAGTTCAAGAAGTGGCAGCTGATCGACGGCCGCGGCGAGCTCGTCGACGGCCTGTGGCTCGTGAAGGAATCGAAGCGCGTCTTCCCGCACAACGAGCTCGCGGCGCACATCCTGGGCGACGTGAACGTCGACTCGGAGGGCCTCGAGGGCGTGGAGCTCTGGCAGAACGAGAGACTTCACGGAAAGGTCGTTTCGGTGTCCGCGGTGAAGGACGCCATGGGGCGGCCCGCGTTCCTCGACGCCGTCGCGGCGAAGGACGTGCGCGACGGATCGCAGGTGGCGCTCACGCTCGATGCTTCCCTTCAGTTCGAGGTCGAGCGCGAGCTCAAGGACGCCGTGGCGCGCACGCGCTCCCGCAGCGGCACGGTCATCGTCATGAACGCCGTCAACGGCGAGATCCTGGCCATGGCGAACGAGCCCTCGTTCAACCCGAACATGAAGGGATTCCCGCCCGAGCGCCGGCGCAACCGGGCGATCACGGACGGCTACGAGCCGGGCTCCACGCTGAAGGCCGTGCTCGCCGCGGGCGCGCTCGCGAACGGCATGAAGCTCACGGACATGGTCTGGGGCGAGCGCGGCGAGTTCAAGGTTCAGGGCAAGCGCATCAGCGAGGCCGAGGCCCACGAGAAATTCGAGTGGGTGAGCCTCAAGAAGATGCTCCAGGTGTCGAGTAACGTCGCCGCGGCCAAGTTCGCGCTGAAGCTCGGGCCGGACAAGTACCTTCAGACGCTCCGGGACTTCGCGATCGGAAGCCGTACCGAGATCGGCTTCCCGGGCGAGATCAGCGGGCGCGTTCCGGCGCGTGAGGCGTGGAAGCCGCTCACCACGGCCAACATCGGCTTCGGCCAGGGCATCCTGACCACGCCCCTTCAGATGACCCGCGCGTACGCGGCCTTCCTGAACGGCGGCTGGCTCGTGCAGCCCAC
>CAYZKI010000370.1:0-2957 GCA_964478745.1 uncultured Bacteriovoracaceae bacterium | reverse complement strand
CACGGGCGCCAAGGCCGCGCTCGACGGATACAAGGTCGCGGGCAAGACAGGCACCGCGCAGGTCGTGGAGAACGGCCGCTACTCGCGCTCGCGGTACATAGCCTCGTTCATCGGATTCGCCACAGGAGTGGAGCCGAAGATCGTCGTGTTCTCCGCGCTCGACGAGCCCAAGACCAGCATCTACGCCTCGGAGACGGCGGCGCCGCTGTTCCGCGAAGTCCTGAACGCGGTCGCGAACCGGTTCAGCATCCCGATGACCGATCCCGCGGGCGGCGCGCAGAAGCGCGAGCTCGCGCAGGCCGGGAAACCCGTGGCGCCGACCAAGCCCGCGGTCGCTCCCAAAGTGGCCGACCGGATCAAGATCAGCCAGGCCTCGGTTCAGTGGCAGGGCCTGAGCGCCGACGGCAAGCTTCTCTGGAGGATGCCGCAGCTGAAAGGCATGAGCGCCCGCGAGGCGATGAAGCTTCTGAAAGGCCGCGACTTCGAGATCGAGGTGCACGGCAACCCGAGCGGACTGATCAAGGCGCAGCATCCCGAGGAAGGCCAGGCGATCGGCGAAGGCGGGATGGTCCGGCTGACCCTCGCCGAGCCTTAGGCCGCCTTCCCCGGATCCTAGAAAACGAGATGGGTTCTCTGCTCCTCCGCGATAGGCACCGGGATCCGCTGCGCGACCTTCCCCAGGAACTCGCTCTCCCACGCCATGAACGCGTTCCGATCGATGAAGACCGGCCCATTTGACGCAAGCTCGATGCGGTAGATAAGGGCGTCGGGGCCCTCGGTACTCGGAATTCGGAGAGGATGGAAGCCGGTGATCCGGTCCCAGCGGATCGAGATGTACGGATCGCCGCGCCCGATCAGCGCGCTCTTCTGCCAGAAGCGAAAAAGGCCGCCCCTTCCCGTGAACAGAAACACGCTGAGCTTCAGCTCGTCGGGGGTGATGATCACCTCGGCGCCGCGGCTCTGCTCCAGAAGCGCATCCGCGATGCGCCGAAGCCGCATCGTGCGCCAGAAGAGGAAAACCGAGAAGAACGCGAAAGCGCAGGCGGCGGGAACCAGCCAGTCGAGCGAGGGCCTCACGTCGAGCATCGGCACGAGAACCAGGACCGCGAACATGGGCAGGAAGAATCCGGCGAGGAAGATGAACAGAAACAGGAAGGGCAGCGAAAGAGGCTTCTGTGCGGCTGGAATCCTGACTCTGAAGGTCTCTTGGGCATCGGTCATCGCGGCTGGCTCTCCTGGCTTGAAACCCGTCCCGGTTACTCGAAGACTACGTTACGTAGGACTCCGGGATATGCAGGATCCAATATACCCCTGATCAGGCTCAGGGTCAGCGCGGACACATTCCCAACTCGGGGCGACAGGCTCAAAATGGAGGGAAGTGCTGTACGTTTGCTTGCGGCCGGGTCGCTTCCGGCCTGATTTCCAGGGCTTCCATGCTCTATCGCTTTCGGCAATCGCTCTCGCGGCGAGTCTCTCGCTCGCGGGCTGCAAGCTCGCGCTCACGCGGCAGCTCGCGCAGTCGGCCCCGGTGGCTTCCGGCGCGGCGGCAGTGAACGGCGTCGCGCGGATCGGTGCCCAGGTACTTTCGCCGGCCAATCCCACGGCGAGCCTCGAGATGGCTCCTGGGGTCATCCTCTTCGTCGGCTACGACGCGGCCACGGGGTATGAGCTTTGGCGGAGCAACGGGACCGCGTCCGGGACTTTCCTGCTCAAGGATATCTGTCCGGGCGCCTGCAGCTCGAGCCCCAGCAACCTGACCTTGTCCTCGAGCGGAAAAGTGTTCTTCGTCGCCAATAACGGCACTCAAGGCGATGAGCTCTGGGTCAGCGACGGAACCGAGGCCGGGACGTTCATG
Source organism: uncultured Bacteriovoracaceae bacterium (assembly GCA_964478745.1). Lineage (GTDB taxonomy): Bacteria > Bdellovibrionota > UBA1018 > UBA1018 > UBA1018 > CAYZKI01. The sequence goes on along the minus strand of CAYZKI010000370.1, from coordinate 1,102 downwards.
CCGGTCGACATCGCTCCCTGCGGCACGAACTCAGGGGTCAATTCTGTCTCCGCGAGCCGCTGGGTGGACCTGAACGGAGTGCTGATCTTCAGCGGGTTCGACTGCGACGAGTCCCAGGGCGGTCACGATACCGAGCCCTGGAGCAGCGACGGGACGAGGGCGGGAACCTACATGCTCAGCGACATCAGCCCGGTCGATTCTGGAATCGACTTCGGCGCGTCCTTCGGGGTGCTGGGAGGCTATGCCTACTTCGCGGCCGGGGGCATCCTCCCCACGCGGACCGAGCTCTGGCGCACTGACGGCACCACGGCGGGCACCACGCTGGTCATGGACATCTATCCCGGGGGAGGCAGTTCGAGCTTTCCCAGCGATTTCGTGAGGATCGGTACCACGCTCTTCTTCACGGCGCGCGACGGCGCCGGCCGCGAGCTCTGGAAGACAGACGGCACGACCACGGCGATGGTGCACGACATCCAGCCCGGTGCGACCGGCTCGATCGCCGGGACTCTCGGTAACCCAGGGTTCGGTACCCCGGGCGCGGCGAACCTGGGGGGCACCCTCTATTTCGTCGCCAACGACGGCACGAACGGGGCGGAGCTCTGGAAAAGCGACGGCACGGTGCCGGGCACCCAACTCGTCAAGGACATCGTCGCAGGGGCGACAGGCGCTTTCACGTCGAGCGGGACGAGCTTCGTCTCGCTCGGAACGACTCACTTTTTTGTTGTCGACGACGGAACCAACGGACGGGAGCTGTGGAAGACCGACGGCACCTCCGCCGGCACCGACATCGTCGCGAACATCAATCCGGGGAACGCGAGCTCGGCGCCCGCGCATCTCACCGTCTTGGGCTCGTGGCTTTACTTCGTCGCGGATGACGGCACCTCTGGCGCCGAGCTTTGGCGGACGGACGGCACCACCACGACCCAGGTCAAGGATATCTATCCGGGAAGCTCGGGAAGCGGCATCGACGCATTGGTCGCGTTCGGCGGCGATCTCTATTTCGGCGCGGAAGACGGGGTGAGCGGCCGCGAGCTCTGGAGGTCCGACGGCACGGGAGCGGGCACCGTCCGGGTCAAGGATCTCTTTCCGGGCGGGGAAGGCT
>CAYZKI010000369.1:0-2965 GCA_964478745.1 uncultured Bacteriovoracaceae bacterium | reverse complement strand
GATCAGGTGAACATTCAGGTGCCGTACGAGGTCACCGGCGCCGCCGAGGCATCGGTGGTGGTCCGCTACCAGGGAACGCCGAGCCTGGAGGAGCGGCTGCGGATCACGGCTGCGTCTCCGGGCTTGTTCCCTCGCGCCTGGAATGCGGATGGCGTGATGAACAGCGCTGACCGCCCGGTGCCTCCCGGCGGCGTGGTGGTGTTCTACGCGACCGGCGCGACCCAACGAATGTTCCTGGACGCCGTGCGGTTCTCCGCCGGCGGCGCCCGCACGCACTCGGTGGTCATGCGCTCCGAGAGCGGAACGGTCCGCTGGATCGAGGCCGAGCATCATTTCGACCGCAAACCCCGGTACTGAGAAGAGGAACGCAAAGACCATGGCCCAAGCCGAGTTTCACGAAGTCCTGTCCGTCGATCGCGACAAGCTCTACGCCGTGATCTCCCGCTATGAAGACTACCCGCAGTTCGTCGAGGGCGTCACGAAGGTGGAAGTGCAGCGCAAGGGCCCGGGCCAGGCGCGCGTGACCTACCACGTGTCCATGATGAAGGACATCGTCTACACGCTCGACCACCGCGAGGATCCGGCGGCCGGGACCGTCGAATGGTCGCTCGTCGACAGCGACGCGTTCAAGAAGAACACGGGCCGCTGGGAGCTCAAAGCGGCCGGCGCCGGCAAGACGGACGTGAAGTACCAGCTCGAAGTCGACTTCAAGATTCCGGTCCCAGGGTTTATCCTGAATCGTCTGGTGAAGGGCAGCCTTCCCAGCATGGTCGCGAGCTTCGAGAAGCGCGCGAAGAAGTAGAGACTTATCGGAAGCAGGAGTTATGGCAGCCGACGACAGCAAATCCAAAGCCGCGGACATGATGAGAAAGGTGCTGACCATCGGGGTCGGCACGCTCTTTCTCACCGAGGAGGCGCTTCGGGGTCTCGTCGGCGAGCTCAAGGTCCCCAAGGAGCTGATCGGAGGCATCCTCCAGTCAGCCAACCGCACGAAGAACGAGTTCCTCCAGCAGATCGCGCAGGAGGTGATGGGGCGCCTGAAGGACAAGGTCGATCCGGCGGCCCTCGTCCAGGAAATTCTAGAGAAGAACGAGATCGAGCTCAACGTGAAGGTGAGCTTCAAGCCGAAGGGGGATGCCCGGTCATGAGCTTCCGGATGCTCGCATTCGTCACCGTCGTCGCGGCGATCCTGACGTCGGCGTCGCTCTTTGCCGCGGGCCCCGCAGGCTGCAGCGTGGACAGCGCGCCCGCGACCCCGGGGTGCACCCTGACCGGAGGAGCGTCCTCCTCTCCGGCGGCGTCCTCCGACGGGAAGCCTTCCGTTCCTGCCGGCGTTTTCATGAAGGGCGCGGCGCTCTATTGCTGGAAGGAAAGCGGGCGTTGGTTCTATTCGATCGTCCCGGACACGAACGCGCTCCCGCAGAAGGAGCACCTCGTCGCCGCGCGCGTTTCCAGCGTGGAGCAGCTCGAAAGCACGCTGAAGAGCGTCCCCAAGGGGACGCCGGTCTTTTTCAACGCTCGCGAAGTCGAGGGCATGAAGCTCGCCTCGCCGCCGAGCTCCCAGTTCGCCCGGATCAAGAGCGCCTGCGAGAAGCGCGGCTTGAATCTCGTGGTCGTGCGCTAGACGCCCATGTCGGGACTCAGGGTCGCCCTTTCGCAGGCGGTTTTCAAAAGACTCGCCCGGAAGATGCAGGAGTCCCTGCATGACCCCAGGCCCGCGCAGGAGGCGGCCCTGCAGCGCCTCGTCCGGCAATTCGGCGGGACGGTGGTCGGGCAGCGCTTCGGGCTTGCCCGGGTGACGGGCCTCGAATCCGCTCGCAGGCTTCCGGTCACCGATTATCCGGCCTACGAGAGCTACGGACGCGCCTGCGTCGCTTACGGGCAGGACGCCGTCGGGATCTTCAGCAGGAAGCCCATGCTCGCCATCATCCAGAGCTCAGGCTCGGTCGGCGATCCCAAGCGCCTGCCGATCACGGCGGAGTACGCGGCAGCCTACCGGCGCTACACGATGACGCTGAACGCGACCTTTCTCGCGGCCTCGGGCCGCTGGGATTCCGTGAGCGACGGAAAGACGATCCTCCTGAGCGGAGCGCCGGTCCTGGGCATCACGGCGGGCGGGCTTCCGGAAGGCTACGTCTCGGGTTTCATGGCCTCGCGCGTGCCGTTCCTGTTCAGGAGCCGCCTTCTCCCGTCGCGCAAGACGCTCTTCATCTCCGACTGGAGCCAGAAGCTCGACGCGATCTACGAGGAGGCGAAGGCCCGGAAGGTGCGCGCTCTCGTCGGGATCCCGGCGATGCTCCTGACTTTCATCGAGCGCGTGCTCGAGCGCTCGGGAAAGCGGAATCTGCGCGAGCTCTGGCCAGAGTTCGCCGGGGTCCTCTACAGCGGAACCGGGATCTCGGAAGCCTCGCGAAAGCGCTTCGACCAGCTCTGCGGCGCCGAGGCCGACCCCCTGGTTTACTGGGAGATGTATGCGGCGACCGAGGCTCAGATCGGCCATACCATCGCGGTCGACGTACCCGGGATGGTTTTCAACCCGTTCGAGAACTTCTACCAGTTCCTCGAGGAAGGGGACACGAAGCCCTGCCACCTGCACGAGCTCGTGCCCGGCAGGCGCTACCTGATCCTCCTGACCACGCCGGGCGGGCTCGTGAATTACCGCGTGGGCGACTGGATCGAGTGCCTGAGCGTGAAGCCGCTCACGTTCCGCGTCTCGGGCCGCGATCGCGAGGAGATCTCGTTCGCCACCGAGAAGCTCAACGTCAGCCAGTTCCGCGACGCCATGACCGACGTCTCGCGCGAGACGGGCCTCCATCTCGACGACTTCTGCTTCTGGGGCGTGGAAGGTCGCGACGGCCGGGCCCACACGCTCGTCTGCGCGCTCTTCACCGATCAGAAGCCGCTGCCTCCGGATCTGTCCGAGCGGATCGACCGCGCGGTCGGAGCGAAGAACTCCGTCTACAAG
>CAYZKI010000368.1:1339-2987 GCA_964478745.1 uncultured Bacteriovoracaceae bacterium | reverse complement strand
CTTCAACAAGGTCTGCAGCTTCGTCTGAACTTCCTTCACACGACCTACGAGCTTCTTGAAATCAGCTTTCATGACGACCATCTCCGGTGATCTCCTTTAAGTACCAACACTTGACGCACCAGCTATCATTGATCCCAAACTTTAGCAATCGGGATTCGCCGGCCGATCCCGAATGCGCGCGAGCTGATCTTCAGGACGGGCGCCGCCTGACGGCGCTTGTACTCGTTCAGCTCGAGACGCCTCAGAATATCCCGAACGTCCATTCCCTTCGAGAAGTTCTTCTCGAGAAGGGCCACGGGAGTCCCCTTCTCCACGTACTCGGTCAGGAGGGCGTCGAGAGCCTCATAGGGCGGGAGGGTGTCCTGGTCGGTCTGGTTGGGGCGGAGCTCGGCCGAGGGGGCCTTGGAGATGCTCCTCTCGGGGATCTGCCCGCCATAGCCCTGATTGAGGTAGCGGGCCAGGTCATAAACCCGGGTCTTCAGGACGTCGCCGATCGGCGCAAGCGCCCCGGCCATGTCGCCGTACATCGTGCAGTAGCCCATGGCGAGCTCGGACTTGTTGCCCGTGGTCAGGACGAGCGCGTTGTAGTGGTTGGCCAGGGTCATGAGGATCAGGCCGCGGAGGCGCGACTGGAGGTTCTCGACGGCGATGGGACTCAGCTCTCCCCGTCTTTCCGCGAGCTCCCGATGCAGGGTCGAGAACTGGAACTTGATGGGCCGCACCTCGAAAGAGATGCCGAGGTTCCGCGCCAGCGCCTCGGCGTCCTCGAGGCTGTGCGAGGACGAGAACTGGCTCGGCATCGCGATACCCATGACGTTCTTCGGGCCCAGCGCGTGAACCGCGAGCGTCGCCACGACGGCCGAGTCGATCCCGCCGCTGAGGCCGATGATCGCCGACTTGAAGCCCGTTTTCGCGAAGTAGTCGCGAATGCCGGTCACGAGGCCGCGGTAGAGCACCTCGAGGTCCGCCGGAGCGCGGTCCTCGCGCTGGTCGGCGCCCGGGCTGTCCCACGCGAGCTTCTCGAGATCGAAGACGCCGAAGGCCGTCTTGAAGACCGGCAGGCGCCCGACCACCGCGCCCTTTGCGTCGAGGGCGAACGAGCCGCCGTCGAAGAGGATCTCGTCGGTCGCGCCGATCTGGTTGACGTAGACAAGTGGAACGCCCAGGCTCTTCGCCACCTCGCCGTGGAGGCTTTCGCGATGGGCCCGCTTGCCCCACTCATAGGGGCTCGCGGCGATGGCGAGCACGGCCTCCGCACCCAGCTCGCCGTAGGCCTTCACCGGGTCGGTTCCGTAGAGCTTTCGCCCCCAGTGAGGGTCGTTTCCCCAGAGGTCCTCGCAGATCGCGAGCGCGATCTTCTTTCCGTCGCAGGTCCAGAGCTTGGTCTCTCCGGCGGGCTCGAAGTACCGGGCCTCGTCGAAGACGTCGTAGGTGGGAAGAAGGGTCTTCGCCTGGCTGAAGACGCGCTTGCCGTCCTCGAGCACGGTGATGCGGTTCTCGGCGGGCCGCCCCCACTCCCGCGTCGACTTGCCGATGTGCCCGACGGCCATCGCGCAGCCCTGGCGCTTGGTCAGCGCGGTGAGGTCCGCGAGCGCTTTCTCGTTGCGCTCGAACATCTCGGGGCGCTCGACCAGGTCATGCGGAGGAT
>CAYZKI010000368.1:0-1329 GCA_964478745.1 uncultured Bacteriovoracaceae bacterium | reverse complement strand
GGATAGCCGCAGACGGCCAGCTCCGGTGTCAAAAGCAAACGGGCCTGCTTGGTGCAGGCCCGTTGATAAGCTTCCTTGATCTTCTTGACGTTGGCTTCGAACGCTCCCACGACGGGATCGATCTGCGCCACCGAGATTTTCATCATAGACGGGACAGCCCCGCTCGCGCTTTACCAGCGCTTCTGGACTTCACCCTTGTCGAAGAAGTAGGCGATCTCGCGCTCGGCCGACTTCGGGCTGTCCGAGCCGTGCACGGCGTTGGCTTCGATGCTGTCGGCGAAGTCCTTGCGGATCGTGCCCGGAGCGGCCTTCGCCGGATCCGTCGCGCCCATGATCTCGCGGTTCGCGAGGACCGCGTTCTCGCCCTCGAGGACCATCAGCATGACCGGTCCGCTCGTCATGAAATGCACGAGGCTCTGGAAGAACGGGCGATCCTTGTGCTCGATGTAGAAGCCTTCGGCCTTCTCACGGGTTAGGCGGGTGAACTTCGCGGCAGCGATGCGCAGACCCTTCTTCTCGAAGCGGGTCATGATCTCGCCCATCACGTTCTTTTCGACTGCATTGGGCTTGATGATTGAGAAAGTTCTTTCGATCGCCATGAATTGATTCCTTTTCTAATTCCGTTGCACTGACTTGCCGGGTTGCTGGACGGAGCTCGTTCCTGAATTACCCGAGCCGCGCCGTCCCCTCAAAAAAGCTTTGCCTTGGCTTTAGCTCGAATTCGAGACGAATGCGAGCGCGAAAGCCCGTTCACGAACGCCGGATTAACGCTCCGAGCCCAGGAAATCCTAGCGGCCCATGGCCTGGACCATGGTCTTGCCCAGGTCGGCCGGGCTGCGGGAAATCTTCACGCCCGCTGACTGCAGCGCCTGGAACTTTTCCTCGGCCGTGCCCTTTCCGCCGGAGATGATGGCTCCCGCGTGGCCCATTCGCTTGCCGGGAGGCGCCGTCGCGCCTCCGATGAAGCCCGCGACGGGTTTCTTGAACTCGCGCTTGATGTAGTCGGCCGCCTCTTCCTCGGCCGTTCCCCCGATCTCGCCGATCAGGATCACGCCGTGGGTGTCCGTGTCCTTGTTGAACGCCTCGAGCACGTCGATGAAGTTCGTCCCGTTGATGGGGTCGCCGCCGATGCCCACGCAGGTGCTCTGGCCGATGCCGAGCTGGGTGAGCTGGAAAACGGCCTCGTACGTCAGCGTTCCCGAGCGGGAGACGACGCCGATGTTTCCGGGCTTGTGGATCTGTCCCGGCATGATGCCGATCTTGCACTGGCCGGGCGTGATGATGCCCGGGCAGTTCGGGCCGATCAGCCGCGACTTCGTGGTCTGGAGA
>CAYZKI010000367.1:804-3008 GCA_964478745.1 uncultured Bacteriovoracaceae bacterium | reverse complement strand
CTTCTCGGCTTCGGTAGCGATTACGTCGAGTCCGTCAGGCTGAGGATCGTCGAGGAATACCGCGCGGCCGGCTACGGCAACGCCGTTGTCACGCCCTACATGATCGAGCGTGCCGACCGGCACGAGAGGCACGTCACCTTCGCCATCCAGGAGGGGGCCAAGCTCGCGATCGCGTCGGTCACCTTCGACGGCAACTCGGTGTTCAGCACTGAGGACCTCCGGGAGCGATTCTTCGCGCGCGCCTCGCCGCTGATCCAGCACGGTTACTACTCCGAGAAGGACGTCACGAGGGCGGCCGAGCTCACCATCGAGGGAATGCGGGCCGACGGCTATCTATCCGCGAAGCTCGTCACCATCAACACGCTCCCGGTGTCGCGCGCCCGCGCCCGCAACTACGGGCCGGCTTACCACCTGGTGATCTATCTCTACGAAGGCGAGCAGACGCTGGTCGAGGGGATCCGCATCACGGGCGCCAAGGCCATCCCGCCGCAGGAGGTCAGCCAGATACTCGGGGTGAGCGAGGGCCAGCCGCTCAACCTCTTCGCCTTCAGCGAGGGAATCGAGGTGCTGAAGACGGCCTACCGCGCGCGGGGCTTCCTCGGGATGCAGATCACCAACGAGTCCACCGACCGCGTGGTGAAGTACACCGACGAGAACCGGCTCGCCTCGATCGATCTCGAGATCGACGAAGGCCCCATGTACCGCGCGAGCCGCATCGTGATCGAGGGTCTGGGAAGGACCCGGGAGGAGATCGTCAGGCGGGAGCTGGCTTTCAAGGAAGGCGACGTCCTGGAGGAGCCGCTGATCATCCAGTCGGAGCAGTCGCTCAGGAAGCTCGGGGTCTTCTCGCTCGTCACCATCCGCGTGACCGAGGACGCCGAGCGCGAGGGGCACAAGGTGGTTCGCGTCGCGGTCCAGGAGGCGATTCCCGGGATCGTCGCGGGCGGCGTCGGCTTCCGGAACGACCTGGGCATCCGCGTGTTCGGCCAGACGGCCTACACCAATCTCATGGGTCGCAACCACACGATCTCGCTCAGCGCGGCCGTCAACCGGCGGTTCGTCGATTACCGCTTCGTCGAGTACGCGGCCCAGCTCGATTATCTCTGGCCGTGGTTCGTCTTCGGGGACACGACCTTCCGCCCCGCCTTCGGGCTGAGCGCCACCCAGTACCGGAGCTTCGACGCCACCACCGCCTCGATGTACCTCTCGTGGGAAAAGAAGCTGATCCGAAGGCCCGAGCTCGCCGCGACGCTCACGTACAGCCTCGAGCAGATCTCGCAGAAGAACGCCTCTTTCGCCGCGGACAACCAGGATCTCACCATCGGCGCCATCACGCCGGGCATCCGTCTCGATACGCGCGACAACCCTCTTTCCCCGACGCGCGGGTGGTATTCGGCCGCGTCGCTGGAGATCGCGTCACCTTACCTCGGATCGCAGGTGAATCCGTTCCCGATCGGATACGGGCGCTTCCAGCTGCGCACGGACAAGTTCATCCCCCTCGGGGACGCGACGACCCTGTATCTCAGCTTCCGTACCGGCTTCGAGCGCAGCACGCAGAACCCGACGGACATCGAGGGCTCTGGCGCGATCCCGCTCATCAAGCAGTTCGCGCTCGGCGGCGCGGGAAGCCTGCGCGGCTTCCGCGACCAGGAGATCTCGCGCCGGGAGACCTCGGTGCGCGGTACCCTCTCGTACACGAACTACCGCGCGCAGATCGACCTGCCGCTCGCGGGAGCGCTCCGGTTCGGCCCGTTCCTCGACGCGGGCAACCTGTTCCTCGACCGACTCCCGTTCGGCGAGCTCCGCTACGGCGCCGGCGGCGGCTTCCATTACCAGACGCCCGTCGGCCCGGTGAACCTCGACATCGGCTTCAAGCTGTTCCCGAGGCCCGACGAGAACCCGTACCAGATCTACTTTTCCGTCGGTGTCATCTGACGGCCGCGTGCGCGCCGGTGTCGCTCCGCTGACAGGGAGTGACCAAATCCTGGACAGGCGCCCGGCTCAGGTTTCGAGCGCCATCAGGCTGAGAAACTCGAAAACGAGCGCGGCCGCGAGCAGCGAGGTCATGTCGGCATGGTCGTACGGCGGCGAGACCTCGACGACGTTCGCACCGACGATGTTCAGGCCCTTGAACCTGCGCACCGACTGGAGCGCCTCGTACGACGTGAGCCCGCCCACGACCGGAGTGCCCGTGCCCGGCGCGA
>CAYZKI010000367.1:0-794 GCA_964478745.1 uncultured Bacteriovoracaceae bacterium | reverse complement strand
ACGTCGAAGGTGATGTAGCAGGGCCGGTCGCCCGCGGTCTTGCGGAGCCTGGCGAAGAAAGCATCGCGCTTCGCCGGATCATGGAACGACTCGATATCGAGCGTGTTGATGCCTTGCTCGCGCGTGTAATCATCCTGCGTCGCCGACGTGAGCGGGCCGCGGATCCCGATCTGGAAGATTCTCGGCCCTTCGACCAGGCCTTCCTCGATCGCGCGCCGGATCGGAGTGCCGTGGTGATATTTCTCGCCCCACGCCTCGTCGCCCGTGTCGGTGTGCGCGTCGAAGTGGAGCAGCGTGACCGGCCCGTGCTTCTTGTGGACCGCTCGCAGGTCCGGCAGCACGATCGAATGATCGCCGCCGAGGCAGATCGCCCGGGCGCCCGCTTCGTGCACTTCGGTGACGCGTTTTTCCACCGCCCGCATCGTCGCCTGGAGGTTGATCGGGTTCACCCCGACGTCGCCCGCATCCACGATGTTCAGGCGCTCGTAGATCCCGACCTCGAGATGGGGGTTATAGTTCCGGTTCATGCAGGAGGCATCGCGGATGGCGCGGGGTCCGAAACGGGCCCCGGGCCTGTAGGTCGTGCCCCCGTCGAAGGGCACGCCAAGGATGGCTACATCGATATCCTTCCCTTTTAAATCAGGTACATAGGGCAGTCTTGAAAAGGTGGCAATGTCCCCGAAACGAGGCACCTTCAGCGGGTTCACCGGAAGGTACTTGCCCTTGGGGGGGGCGGAGGGCTTGCCGGTCGATGCCTTCTTGGGGGAGCGGGCCATGGTCGTCCTTCTCTGGGA
>CAYZKI010000366.1:0-3036 GCA_964478745.1 uncultured Bacteriovoracaceae bacterium | reverse complement strand
CTTTTTCAGGGTTTCTTCAGCAGGCGGGCCCGCTCGGCCAGCATCGGCTCGTCGATCCGATGACCGCTCCCCGGGAGCGACGTGAACGTACCCTTCACGCCCCGGGCGGTCAGGCGCTCGTGCGCCTCGCGAGCGGACGCCTCGGAGACGATCTCGTCTCCGGCACCGTGGATGCCGTGAACGGGAAACGGGATGGGCCCGGGGACCTCGTCGGGGAGGAACTCGCAGGCCAGGCCGACGACCTCGACCGTCCGCGGATTGCGGGCAGCGCAGAAGAGCGACAGGTATCCGCCCTGCGAGTACCCGATCCAGGTCACCGGAAGGAGGCTGAGACCGTGCGCCTCGAGCCCGCCTTGCACGAAGCGGATGGCCGTATCCGGAGGAACGAGATACTCGTCCGAGCGGCCGTCGTAGAAGTACCAGGAAAAGCCGATCCTCACCGTGCGCTCCTTGCGATCGATCACCGGAAAGGGCGCGTTCGGAGCGAAGACGGCCGCATCGGCCGGAAGCGCGGATCTCAGCTTCTTCGCCATGAGAGCACCGCTTTGCGTGTAACCGTGCAGGAGCACGATCACCTGAGAGGCGTTCGCGGGGCGCTCGACGACGGCGTCCATCGGCAGGGGCGCTTCGATGAAGCGGCGGTGAGGCGATTCCAGGGGATGCGGCATCTGTCGCTACGCCCGCTCGGCCTGCTGCCAGTCCTTGTGCCGTTCCGTGCCGCGGGCGGTGCCGAAGATCGAACGCAGCTGCCCGCACGCAGCGAGGATGTCGCGCCCGCGCGAGATGCGGACCGTCGCCGTCACTCCGCGATCGAGCAGGTACTTCTGGAACTTCCTGACCGTCTCGTCGGCGGGGCGCTTGAACTCGGCGCCCGAATGCTCGTTGAACGGGATCAGGTTGAGCTTGCACGGGATCCCGCGCGTGAGCTTCACGACTCGGGCGGCGTCCTCGAGCGAATCGTTGAAGTCCTTCAGCATCACGTACTCGAAAGTGATGCGGCGGTGCGAGCCCAGCGGGAACTCGCGGCAGGCGTCCATCAGGGCCGCGATGTCCCACTTCTTGTTCACCGGCATGATCTGCGAGCGCTGCTCGTCGGTCGAGGCGTTCAGCGAGATCGCGAGCGAGACGTCGACGCGCTTTCCGAGCTCGGCGATCGCGGGCACGAGCCCGCTCGTCGACACGGTCACCTTGCGCTTGGAGAAGTTCAGCCCCGCCTCGTCGAGCAGGATCTCGCAGGCCTTGGCCACGCTGTCGAAGTTGTGCAGGGGCTCGCCCATTCCCATGAACACGATGTTCGTGATCGGCGCGCGCATGCGGAGCTCATGGACCTGGGTGACGATCTCGTGCGTCTTCAGATGGCGATCCAGGCCCTGCACGCCAGTCAGGCAGAACTTGCAGGCCATCGCGCAGCCGACCTGGGACGAGATGCAGGCGGTGAGCCTTCCCCACTTCTCGGACTGGAAAGTTTCGCGCACGGGCTGCCCCGCGCACGGCTTGACGCCGCCGCCAGCGCTCGCGCGCGCGGGCTCGTCCGCTTCCTCGTCCATCGAGTCCTTTTCCTGAAGCGCCGCGGGAATGATCACACTCTCGATCGTCTTGCCGTCGACCAGGTCCCACAGGAACTTGTGAGTTCCATCGAGCGCCTGCTGCGAGACGCGCTCCTTGAGGCGGTAGATCTCGACGTTCTCGCCGAGCCACGCCCGCGTCTCTTTCGCGATGTCGGTCATCTGGTTCCAGTCGGTCACGTGCCGCTGGTAAACCCAGACGAAAAGCTGCTTGGCTCCGAAGCGGGAGTGCTTCTGGGCTTTGAGCTCGAGCGCCGGGTTCTCGAGCGGAACCCCGGGATCGGCGAGCTCGCCACGCACGAGCCTATTGCGGCTCAGCGGAAGCAGCAGGGCTGCGAGATCGGATTGGGTAAGTCCTTGAAAGAAAATCATAACTTCTGCGCTTGATCGCGAAACTCAACTTCTAGCGGTTTTGACGCGGAACTTCAAGGGCTGAAGCGAAGATCCTTGCAAGAACTAGGACCGGCGAATTCTTCAAATCGCTGTGAAACCAATGCCTTACTGAGCGAGTGTCGGCCGTACTGCTCCTCTCATTCTTAGAGCCCCCTAATCCCTGCAGCCGCGGCGCCCGCCGACGCAAGCAATGGCAACAGGAACCAAGCTTCGAGTCAGAGACCGAAGAAGGCCCGGCTCGCCATCAGGAAGGTCACGCCCCAACGGAAAGGGAAAAGCCGCGCGCGATCCTTGCGGATGGCCGTCGCGATCTGCTTCCACGGATTGGCCGACGCCGTCCACTCGGCCCAGTCCGAAGCCGGCACGACGATTCCCTGAACGGGCACCAGGTGCTTCTCCGAAAGGTACTTCACGACATTCGAAGGATCCGCGCTGCGCTCCTTGCTGAGCGGCCCGAGATCCGGGATGTGGAACGAGTCGATGCGGCCGCGGCGGATCACGATGAAGAGATCGTTCATGACCGCGGGAGCCTTCTCGTTGCGGGCCGGCTCGGCTGTCATGCGCAGGTAGATGCCGTAGGCCGAAGGAAGGAACTTCGCCCACCAGCCCTGGAGCGCCTCGAGCAGGAAATGCCGGGGCGCGACCTCGCGGGTGCCAGGCTTCAGCCGGAAAGGCTTGGGCGTCTTGAGCTTCAGCTTCTTCGCCGGGACTCCCGCCTTCTTCGCGGCTTCCGCCATGCGGAGCGCGCCGCCCTCGGCGCGCAGGAACTCGATCTGGTCGTAGTAGTGCGGAAGCGCGAGCGAGGACTGGATCGCCTGGTCGACCTTGTCGCGATTGAAGATCACGAGCTCGCGAAGCGGCATCTCGAGCGCGAGATCCTTGTAGGAAAGGCCGATCCAGCTCGAGAGGTCGTCATACTCGGAGAACGCGCAGACGATCGCCTCGTTCTCGGTGACGACATAGATCGGCGTGCGCTGGTTCTCGGATTCGCCCGGGCCGCTCCCGAGCGCGAGCGGAACGCGCTTGCCCGGGAAAAACACCGACTGGAAGCTTCGCCAATCGTAATTTAGTTCCATAC
>CAYZKI010000365.1:0-3080 GCA_964478745.1 uncultured Bacteriovoracaceae bacterium | reverse complement strand
CAGGGCGAGACCGATCAGCAGATCAAGGACGCCGCCGCGAAGAACATCGGCGAGGGCAACCTCGATCAAATCCGAAAGGACCTCGCGGAATGACGACGCACAACAGTGCGGAGATGGCGCCAGCCCCGCAGCGCAGCGGAGGGGTGAGCCTGCGCGGGCGCCCCTCGGGCGCGCAGGCGAACAACCGTCATCCGCACGTCACCCAGGAGCGCCACTGGAAGAAGTGTCCCTGCCCCGAGTGCATGAGGAAGCGCGACGACCGCACGATGCGCTGGGTCATCGTCGCCAGCATCGCGCTCGCGGCGGTGGCGTTCTTCTTCATGGGCTGCAGCAGCACGGTCACGCCCGCGCCGGTCGAGTCGCGCCAGGCCAGCTTCGATCAGGGCGAGCAAAACAGCGGCGTGCTCGCGCTCGTGCCCGGTGGCGCGCTCATCACGCCGCGCGCCCGCGACCGCTACAACGCACTCGTCGCGATCTACGGCCGCGAGTTTCTCCCGCCGCTCGTCGCAGACGAGGGCGTGACGCGCGAGGCGGACGGCAATTTCCGGATCACCAACGAAGCACTGCAAAAATTCATCCTCATGAACGCCTGGCGTCGAATGGGCCGCGAGCCTGGCAAAACCCGCGACTAACCACCAATGGAACCCGAACTCACTCCCACGACCATCGGACTCATCGTCATCGCGCTCATCTATCTGTCGCGCTGGCTGTGGGACTACAACCGCGCCAGGCGCGAAGACGCCGAGCAGCACGAGCCCCGCGCCAACCCGCCGCTGCATGTCACGTTCGCGTCCAAGGACGAGCATGCCGAACTCAAGGCGCGCGTGGATGGCATCGAGACCAAGATCGATGAAGGCTTCCAACGGCTCGATGCCAGGCGCTCCTCTTCCGTCGCTGGTCTGCACGACGATCTCGAAGAATCCATCACGGCCCTTCGCCTGGAGGTGAAGGCCGACATCAAGGGCGTCCACGACCGCATGACCGACGTGCTCGGCGCCGTGCGTCGCCTCGAAGGGAAGCTCGAACGATGAGGACCGAACGCCAACACAATCTCGACCGCGCCGTCTGCCTCGCGCTCTCGCGCATGGGCGAAGAAGATCAGCGCGCTGCGGTTGCCGTTGGCTAACGGCCGCTCGATCTGGTCGCTCTCGTCCAACGTCGATGCCCAGGCGGGCAAGCGAGGCACGCGCAAGATGGACGAGTTCGCGCTCAATCCGCAGAACCGCCAGCTCTACGCCATTGGCAAGCCCGGCACCCAGTGGGGCGGTCGCATCTGCATTTTCTCCACGCACCGCGGCACGGCCAATTTCTTCAACGAGCTGATCGTGGAGATTCGCGAGAAAGGGAACCCGAAGAAGTTCTCCCTTCACCGCGTCACCATCCTCGATGCCGTCAACGACGGGCTGCTCGTGAAGCTGAAGCAGTCCTGGGCGCGAATGGACCCGCACGATCCGCGCCTGGTCATGAGCGAGGACGAGTGGCTTCAGACCCAGCGCAACGAATGCCCCGACGAGGAGACCTGGCAGCAGGAATACATGTGCCAGCCCGCCGACGACAACTCGGCGTTCCTCTCCTACGATCTCATCGCGAGCTGCCAGCTTCGCGGCCAGGATGACTTGCGGGTGGAGCGCGAGCAGACGATCTCCTACGCGGGCCAGCGCGGTGAAATCCGCCGGCTGCAGAGCCGGACCCTGAAGGAAATCGCCGATCTGCCGTTCGATCTCTACCTGGGCGTGGACGTCGGCCGCGAGCATGACCTCACGGTGCTCTGGCTCGATGCGAAGATCGGGAGCGTGCTCACGCCGGTCGCCGTGGTGGAAATGGCGAAGGTCGAGTTCGACCGCCAGGAGGCGGAACTTTACCCGATCCTCGGCCTGCCGCGTCTCCGGCGCGGTTGCTTCGACTTCACCGGCATCGGCCGGCAGCTCGGCGAGCGCGCGCAGAAGCGTTTCGGCACCTACAAGGTCGAACTGGTCAACTTCACGGCGGCGGTGAAAGAGGAGCTGGCCTATCCGGTCCGGGCCGCCTTCGAGGACCGCACCGCCCTGGTGCCCGCCGACAAGTTCGTCACGTCCGATATGCGTGCGATCAAGAAGGAGACCACCGCGGCCGGGAACATTCGCTTCACCGCCGACCGCGGCAAGAACGGCCACGCCGACCGCTTCTGGGCGCGGGCGTTGTCGATCCATGCCGCGAAACCCGGCCTCGGCTACGCTGGCGCAACCGAGGACTTCCAGTCCTGGGGAAAGCAGCGCGCTGGCGGCGATGAAAGGACTCTCGAAGGATGAAACCGCCCCTCCATCTCCGCGAAATCAACCGCGCGCGCGACTACTACAATCCGCTGCGCGGCCTCGACATCACCCGCGTGATCCGTCTCCTCGAGGACGGCGAGCGTGGTCGTTACCACGAGCTGCAGAAGTTGAACCGGGCGGCCGAGAAGCGGCACCCGACGTTGAAGGCGCTGAAGGCGCGGCGACTCGGCGCCCTCAAGAAACTCGACTGGGACATCAAGGTCCCCAGCGAATTGCCTGCCGGAATCACGGAGGCGCAAGCTGAACGCCAGCGCGTGTTCCTGCGCAGCGCCTACGAACAGGTCGAGAATCTTCCCCAGGCTATCGAGTTCCTCGCCCTTCCGAGTTTCCGCGGTTACTCACACCTGGAGCCGCGGCATCGCGATGACGATCCCAGCGAGCCGATCACGCGCTTCAATCCGGTCCCGCAATGGCACTGGCTGCGTGATTCGCGCACCTGGGCATGGCGCTACGATGCCGAAGCGCAGGGACGCGAGGCCACCGCGGTCGAGATCGATCCGGCCGAGTTCATCATCCGCGAGGTGGACGATCCGCTCTGCGAGATCGCGTTGCTCTGCCTGGTGCGCCGGAATCTGGCGAAGAAGGACTGGACGGCTTTCATGGAGGACTACGCCATCGCGTCCGTGTTCGCGATGCTCGGAGAGAACACGCCACTCGACAAGGTGAAGGAGTGGCTGGAGGTCGTGAAGCAGGTGACGAGCAACAGCCGCGGTGCGCTCCCGCCGGGGTCGAAGATCGAGGCACTCGAACTCGGCAACCTGGACGGCG
>CAYZKI010000364.1:0-3084 GCA_964478745.1 uncultured Bacteriovoracaceae bacterium | reverse complement strand
ACCTTCATCGGGCCCACTCGCGCCAACATCGAGGCGATGGGCGAGAAGACCCGCGCGCGCGCGATCGCCAAGGAAGCCGGCGTTCCGATGCTCCCGGGCACGACTTCGGCCGTTCCGGGCATGGAAGTGGCGCTCGAGGAAGCGCAGAAGATCGGCTACCCGGTCATCCTCAAGGCCGCGGCAGGCGGCGGCGGGCGTGGGATCCACGTCGTCTACAATGCCCAGCAGCTGAAGAGCTCGTTCGCCCGCGCGAGCGCCGAGGCGGGAGCCGCGTTCGGCAACCCGGCGATGTACGTCGAGAAGTATTGCGAGCATCCGAGGCACGTCGAGATCCAGGTTCTCTGCGACAAGCACGGGAACCGAATCGCTCTGGGCGAGCGCGACTGCACGATCCAGCGGCGCCACCAGAAGCTTCTCGAGGAGGCCCCGAGCCCGATCTCCAATCCGGAGCTTCGCGACCGGATGCAGAAGGCCGCGCTCAAGCTTTGCGAAGCGGTCAACTACGAGAACGTCGGAACGGTCGAGTTCCTGGTCGAAAAGGGCGAGTTCTACTTCATGGAGATGAATACTCGCATCCAGGTCGAGCACCCGGTCACCGAGATGGTCACCGGCATCGACCTGATCAAGGAGCAGATCAAGTCGGCCGCCGGCCATGTGCTCAAGATCAAGCAGTCGGACGTCAAGATCCAGTCGCACTCGATCGAGTGCCGCATCAACGCGGAGGATCCGGATACGTTCGCTCCTTCTCCCGGCAAGATCACGGGCTTGCACGTCCCCGGCGGGTACGGCGTCAGAATCGAGTCGTTCGTGTACGACCAGTACAAGGTCGTCCCGTTCTACGATTCGATGATCGCGAAACTCATCGTCCATGCCCCGACCCGTCTCGAGGCCATCGCGAAGATGCGCCAGGCGCTTGACGAGTTCGTGGTCGAAGGAATCAAGACGAACGTCGCTTTCCACAAGAAGATTCTCGCCTCGAAGAAGTTCCGCGACGGGGAATACGACACTCATTTTCTGGAAGAGTTCCTTCCGAAATACGAGTAAAATTATAGAGTTGACCGACTCTAACCCCGACTCGAAAAACGAGCTGAAAACCGACTCGACGCGATCCCGAATCGATCTGGGCGATGACCTTCTCGCCGAGCCGACCGGAGAGATGAGCGCGCGCGACGGCGACGTCGATGCGACGCTTCGCGAGCCGAGGGCGCGCCCGAAGCAGAGCATCTCGGAGCGCTTTGAGAGCGCGCGAATTTTCTCGAATGAAGGCATTCACGAGGAAGCGAAGCATCTTCTTCACGAGATCCTCATCGAGGCGCCCGATCATCTTCCCTCGAGAAAACTTCTCGAGGAGATCCACGAAGTTGAGCTCAAGCAGATCTTCGGTGACGGCACGCAGCAGTGGAGGCGGAGCTCGAACGACGCGACGCTGATGCGCGAGCTCGATCCCCGGCGCATCGACACGGACGAGATCGTCGGACGCCTCGATCGCGACCTGAAGCTGGGGCTGCAGTCGGCGCGCCCGTCGCTGATCGCGGAGAAATCGCAGGTCGACGAGCTGGTCTCGAGCATCGAGGCCTCTCTCGCGAAGGATGGCGGGGAAAGCGAACAGGATCGCGTCGATATCGCGATCGGCTTCCTCGAGATGGGTGTCTTCGAAGTGGCTACGCGGCTGCTCCGCCCGCTCGTCCACTCGGATTCCATCGACAGGCGGGTGTCGGCGGCGGCCCTGCTGGCGCTCTCCCTGATCAGCTCGGGCCAGGCTTTCGAAGCGACGCTCGTGCTCCAGCCGCTGCTTCAGGAGCCGGAGCTCGCCCGCGCGCAGAGAGCGGAGCTGCTTTACCTGATGGGCCGCGCCTCGGAGTCGATGGAGAAGCCGGGCGAGGCTTTGGGCTGGTATCTGCAGGCGAACAACGATGTTCCCAGGTACCGCGACGTGACCGACAGGATCCAGCGTTTGAAGTGAAAATGCCGGCAGGAGGCTGGCGTCTCAAGCAGTTATGGTACGGAAGCCGTTTCTGATTTTCATCGCCGTCGTCTGCCTGCTTGTCGCGGGCTCCTTCGCGTTCATCCAGAGCGAGGCCTTCGCGCGTCTGGTGAAGAGGTTCGTGGCGAGGACGCTCCCGGCGGACCTGGGCATCGAAGGCGCCTTCAGCGACCTGTCGGTGAAGATCTTCCCGCCCGGCGTCTCGATCCGGCATCCCAAGATCCACCTGAGGGAGAAGAACGTCGCCAATCTCCCGGCGGGATCGAAGATCGACGCGGAGGAGCTCGACCTGATCTTCCAGCCCGTGCAGATGCTCTCGGGCACGATCCGCGTCAACGAGATCCGGGTCGTCAAGGGCAACGTGCACCTGATCCTCGACGAGAAGAGCTCGCCTCGCGAGCCGAGGCCGAAGAGAAAGGGGCTCAAGCCCGAGTTCCACTGGGACGAGCTCTTCCAGATCCGCGCCGAGGCGATCGCCGCGAGCGACACGGACGTGCGGATCGAATGGCGCGACTCGCGTGCGAGCCTTTCCTTCCGCGCGAAGAGCGCGCGCCTCGGGCAATGGAGCGGCGAGGGCGGCCTGGGGTACGAAGCGCAGCTCGAGCTCGAAACCATCGAGGCCGTGCCGCCGAAGTCCATGCCGAACCTGGAGCTTTTCCAGCGGCTCGGGAAGATCGAGCGGATCACGGCGGACGCCCGCGTGAACGCGGCGGGCCTTCAGCTCGCTTCCGCCCGAGTGGTCGGCAGCGGCGTCGACATCCAGGCGCTGGGAAGCGTCAAGGGTGACGTGATCTCCTCGAAGAACCTGGCCATGGACATCCATCTCCAGGCGAGCGGATCCCTTTCCGATCTGGCGCGCGTGTTCGTGCCCTCGCAGACGGCCTCGAAGAAGTCCACGCTGGCGAAAGCCGACGGAAAGGTGACTTTCTCGGGCCGCTTCCGGGGGAATCCGGCCGAGGTCATGAGCACCGCGCGGCTCGAGGGGCAGCTCTCGATCGCCGACGCGAGATACGCGGCCTGGTCGGCCGACAGCGTGAAGGTCGACGGGAGCTGGGTCGCGGCGCCGAAGGGCGGGGAGATCAGCCTGACCAAGGCAGTGA
>CAYZKI010000363.1:0-3089 GCA_964478745.1 uncultured Bacteriovoracaceae bacterium | reverse complement strand
GTTTGACCTCGCCCTTGGGAGTGAAGACGAACACGTCCTCGGCGAACAGGTCGATCTTCACCGTCTCGAGGAACTCGTTCGGGTCCTGGAGGTCCTTATGCCACTCGAGGAGGCGGTTCACCCACTCGACGTTCTCGCGCGAGCGTGTATCGAACTTGCCTTCCTTGTACTTCCAGTGCGCGGCGATGCCCGCGTCCGCGACCTGGTGCATCTCCTGCGTGCGGATCTGGATCTCGACGCGCTCGCCTGAGGGGCCGATCACGGAGGTGTGCAGCGACTGGTAGCCGTTGGCCTTGGGGATCGCGATGTAATCCTTGAAGCGACCCGGGACGGGTTTGTACGTGGCGTGGATCACGCCCAGCGCCTTGTAGCACTCGGTGATGTTGTCGACGACGATGCGGAACGCGATGATGTCGTAGATCTGGTCGAAGTCGACGTTGCGCCTCTCCATCTTCTTGAAGATCGAGTAGAAATGCTTCGCGCGGCCGAGCACTTGCGCGTTCACGTCGTACTCGACGAGCTTCTCGATGAGGATCTCGGAGACGTCCTCGATGTACTTCTCGCGCTCCTTCTTCGACTTGGCGATCTTCTGGGAGAGCTTCTGGTAGGCCTCCGGGTGGAGGTACTTGAGGCAAAGGTCCTCGAGCTCCATCTTGATCCAGCCGATGCCGAGGCGGTTCGCGATGGGCGCATAGATGTCGAGCGTCTCCTGCGCGATGATCTGCTGCTTGTGCGGAGCCATGTGCTCGAGCGTCCGCATGTTGTTGAGCCGGTCGGAAAGCTTGACGATGATGACGCGGATGTCCTTCGCCATCGCGAGGATCATCTTGCGGAAGTTCTCCGCCTGCTTCTCCTCCGAGGTCTTGAAGGTGATCTGCGAGAGCTTGGTGACGCCGTCGACCAGCTCGGCGACGTCCTTGCCGAACTCCTTCTCGATCTGCTCGAGGGTCGCGTGCGTGTCCTCGACCGTGTCGTGCAGGAGGCCCACGATCACGCTGGCCATGTCCAGCCGGAGGTCAGCGAGCGTCTGCGCGACCTGCGCGGGATGGATCATGTAGGGTTCGCCGCTCGCGCGCAGCTGGCCCTTGTGGGCTTCGTCCGCGAACGCGTACGCGCGCCGGATATCCTCGAGCTTGGCCTCGGGATAGTAGCTTGCGATGGTGTTGCAGATCGTTTCTAGGTTGGCTTCCTTGTATTTCATTCTATGCGTGGGAGCTCCGCCCATCGCGTGGGCTTCTTTCCCGCGCACCCCAGAGGGGCCCCGTTTCTCGGTTATCGAATCGCTTTCTTCACCAGTTCCTGAAGCTCGCCGTACGCTTTCGCGAGGTCGTCGTTCACGATGACGTGGTCGTACTCGTTCATGCGCTCCATCTCGGCCCGCGCGTTGAGGAGGCGTCTTTGGATCGTCTCTTCCTTGTCCGTGCCCCGGGCCCTCAGGCGCTTCTCGAGCAGCTCCAGGCTCGGGGGCGCGATGAAGACCGTGAGGCATCGGTCAGGATACACTTTTCGGAGGCTCGCCGCACCCTGCACGTCGATCTCCAGCAGGACGCTCCTTCCCTGAGCGAGCGTCTTCTCGATCGCGTCCTTGGACGTGCCGTAGAAGCTGCCGTGCACCTCGGCCCATTCCGCGAACCGATCGGCCTCGATCATCTTCCGGAACTCGGCGTCGGTGACGAACCAGTAATCGACGCCGTGCTTCTCGGTGCCGCGAGGGGCCCGAGTGGTCGAGGACACCGAGAGCGTGATCTCGGGGAAATCCGTCAGCAGGCGCTGACACAGCGTCGTCTTTCCCGCCCCCGAGGGCGCCGAAAGGATCACGAGCTTTGGGGAAGGGGGAGTGGCCATCCTCGCGCTCAGCCGCCCGTGTTGATCGGGGCGGAAGCGAGCGCCGCCGCGTTGCCCGAGCTCCTGAACTTCTGGATCCGCTCGTCAACGAGCTTCTCCGGATTCTTCTTCGCCATCTTGAACTGGGGCTCGAAGCTCTCCTCGATGGCCTCGCGAAGGAGCTTCGCGGCGAGGTTCCAGTCGCGATGGGCTCCGCCCCTGGGCTCGGGGATGATGCCGTCGATCACGCCGAGCTTGAGGAGCTCGGGCGGGTTCATCTTCAGCTTCTCGCTCGCGCGCTCGGCCAGGCTCGAGTCGCTCCAGAGGATCGAGGCGCAGCTCTCGGGCGAGATCACCGAGTAGACGCTGTATTCCTGCATGAGCACCCGGTTCGCGATGCCGATGGCGAGCGCGCCGCCGGAGCCGCCTTCGCCGATCACGATCGCGGTGACCGGAACGCTCAGGGTGAACATGAACTCGATGCTTTCGGCGATCGCCTGCGACTGGCCTCTTTCCTCGGCTTCGAGTCCCGGGTAGGCGCCGGGAGTGTCGATCAGCGTGAGGATGGGCATCTTGCTCCGGTTCGCGAGATCCATGAGACGGATCGCCTTGCGGTAGCCCTCGGGCTTCGCCATGCCGAAGTTGCGCGCCATCTTCTGCTTGGTCGTGCGGCCCTTCTGGTGGCCGATGATCATGATCGGGGTCTTCTTCGATGCGTCGGTCGAGCCTTCCGTTCCCGGAATCGACGCGGGCCACGTGGCGACGCCGCCGAGGATCGCCTGGTCCTCGCCGAACGTCCGGTCCCCGTGGAGCTCCATGAAGTCGGGGAAGAGCAGGTCGATGTAGTCGCGCGCGTAGGGACGGTTCGGATGGCGCGACAGCTGGACCTTCTGCCAGGGCGTCAGCTTGCTGTAAGTCTCGTCGATCAGGCTTTGGACCTTCTTTTCGAGAATTCCGATTTCCTTGGTGAAGTCGACGCCCTCGGCCTTCGCGAGCTCGCGCAGGTCCTGGAGCTTTTTCTCAAGGTTAACAATGGGTTTCTCAAACTCGAAGACGGCTTCCATGGGTCCGGCCAAGCTAGCACGAGAGCTCTCCCGGGGCTAGCGCCGCGACCGGGTCCGGGCTACCGTTCGACCGTTTCCCAGCCGGAAACCCGGCCGTTTTCGAAGTAGAGGACCCTTTCGGGGGCCATTCCGTACCGGGAAAGGGTACCGTCCGAATAGGTCCACCTTTGGTGGGGGGAGCCTTGCTCACAGGCATATTCG
>CAYZKI010000362.1:717-3118 GCA_964478745.1 uncultured Bacteriovoracaceae bacterium | reverse complement strand
GGGTGCCCGTTGCCGGAGCGGCCTTCCTGGATTTCTTCACCTTGCGCTCGAGCGCCTTCTCGCGCCGCCCTTCCGCGAAGGCGCGGAAGAAGTCGATCGTGTAGTCCTTGGCCGACCAGAGGCTGAGCGCGACCGAGATGTAGAGCAGCACGTTACCGAGCCCGCCGAGCGGGATGCCCCAGAGCGCGTCCTGGGCCATGATGAAGGGCAGAGCGACCATCTGCGTGGCCGTCTTCCACTTCGCACCGCCCGAGGCCGCGATGATCACGCCCTCGGCGCTGGCGAGCGCGCGCAGGCCCGTGATGGCCAGCTCGCGGCAGATCACCACCATGGTCAGGATCTCGTGGATCCGGCCCAGGTGCTGGAGCATGACGATCGTGCAGATGACGAGAAACTTGTCGGCGAGCGGGTCCATGAGCTTGCCGAAGACCGTGACAAGCTTTTGCCTTCGCGCCAGGTATCCGTCAAAATAGTCGGTGATCGCCGCCACCGCGAAAGCGAGGGCCGCCGCGATATCGCCGCCCGGTGTCGCCATGTAAAGCAGCGCGATCACGAGCGGCACCATCGCCACCCGGGAAAGGGTCAGCATGTTGGGCGTGTTCACGAACTCGATTTCAAGCTCGGCTTTGACGGGCGGATGCTCTTCAGCCACGACCTCACGGTATGAGCCTAAGCCCTCGGTTGTCGAGGGAAAACTCGGAATCATGCTGGGCGTTGCGCTGCTGCTGTGGAGCTCCGCGTTCAGCGAACAGGCGCAAGCCCAAGCGGCCAAGCCCAAGGCCAAACCCGGCGCATCGCCGCGGCCTTCGGGCGGGCCGCTGCCCGCGCCCTCAAGCTCGCCGCTCGCGCCGCGCAACATCCCGCCGCGGGTCGAAACCCTCGTGAAGCCCGCTATCTACAAGGCAATGCTCGAGGACCGCCGCATCGACGTCGACGCCGACCTCGAGGGCGAGAAGTACTCTTACCACGCCACGATGGTCGTGAACGCCGGCGTGGATTTCACGCGCAGGATCCTCACGGACTACCAGCTCTACGAGAAGATGATCCCCTACGTGGAAAAGACGCTCTTCGACTCGAAAACCAACACGCTGCAGATCGAAGGCGGGATCTGGAAGTTCAAGCTGCGCTCCTGGGTCAACTTCGTCGAGAAGAGCGAGAACTGGATCCACTACCGGATCCTGCGCGGGCACTTCGAGGACCTCGAGGGCGACATCTTCTTCGAGCCGGTGGGGGAGCGGGGCACCGCCGTTTATTTCAGGGGTAATAAGATCGGATCGCACTGGCCGCCGGCGTTCGTCATCGAGACCGGAGCGGAAATAGTGTTTGGTTTCACGGCCAAGCGTATGAGATCTTATGTGGAAGAGCAGAAGAAGGCTCCCCAGAAGCACGGCCCGGTTTCAGGGCCGGGTGCCGGGCCCGCTCAGGGTCATGGCCGTGCTCAGGGCCCCGTTCAAGGAGAGAACAACAGTGGCGAACTCCCCCAACCTCGGTCTCGTCTCGAATAACCCCCCGTCCAAGCGCACGGAAGACCTCGGCCGATCGTCCGAGCGCCGCAAGATGCCCCGCATGGCGCTGGCGTACGAGCAGTTCCGCCTCGCCGACGGAGGAAGGCTCTTTCCGGTGGCGGACCTCTCGGAAGGCGGCATGGCTCTCCGGGTGATCGATCGCGAGGACCTCGCGCTTCTGCCCGTCGGACGGCACGTCGAAGGCGTGCTCTCGCTGCGCGGGGAACGATTCAACGTTCGCGCGCAAGTGCGCCATCTGAGAGGCGATCAGGTGGGCTTCCGCTTCGAAGAGCTCACGCCCGAAGCCTCCAAGAAGATCCGTGCCTTCCTCGATCCGGTTTTCCTGGGCCACGAGCTCAGGCCCATGCCGCCCACCGATTCGTCGGCCCTCTGGTACCATGGCCCGTCGGGCACGGACCTCGTGCTCTGGCGTGGCGCGGACGGTCAGTTCCACCGCATCGTGCTCTGCGTCCTGGGGAGCATCCTCCAATGGGAAGAGGGCTCAGGACTGGTCACAGGCTCCACGGACGCGACGCGCTCGGAGGCGGCCGAGGACCGCGGATATGTTCGATTTGAGACGCTGGTTTTCCAGCCGGATCCGACGCCCGACGCGACCAAGCTTTCCGTTGCAAAAACTTTACTGGTGAGTTCTAACCTATCTGAAGATTTGAAGAAATGGTGCCTCCGGCGCATTTCTCCGCCGGCCTGAGATCCCGCCTCCGGGAGCCTCTGCCGGCCTTCAGACAGAGGAGAACTCATGGATCGTAACTTCGCTCTCGAATTCGTCCGAGTGACCGAGGCCGCGGCGCTGGAAAGCGCTCGTCTGATGGGCCGGGGGGACGAGAAAGCCGCCGACCGCGCCGCCGTCGAAGGCATGCGCAAGATGCTGAACTCGA
>CAYZKI010000362.1:0-707 GCA_964478745.1 uncultured Bacteriovoracaceae bacterium | reverse complement strand
GACCGTCGTGATCGGCGAAGGCGAGCGCGACGAGGCGCCGATGCTCTACATCGGCGAGAAGGTCGGCAAGGGAACGGGCCCGAAGCTCGACCTCGCGCTCGATCCGCTCGAAGGCACGACGATCTGCGCGACCGGCGGCACGAACGCGATCTCGGTCATCGCGATCGCCGAGGAGGGGCAGTTCCTCCACGCTCCCGATACCTACATGGACAAGATCGCCGTGGGCCCGTCGGCCAGGGGCGCGATCGACCTTTCCGCGACGCCGACAGAGAACCTCAAGTCGATCGCCCGGGCGAAGAAGTGCTACGTCGAGGATCTGACCGTCGTCATCCTCGACCGTCCCCGCCACGCCGACCTGATCGCCGAAGTCCGCCGCGCCGGCGCGCGGATCTGGCTGATCGGCGACGGCGACGTGTCGGCCGCCATCGCGACCTGCAAGCCCGGCAGCGGCGTCGACGTGCTCATGGGCAACGGGGGCGCGCCCGAGGGCGTGATCGCCGCGGCTGCACTCCGCTGCATGGGCGGCGACTTCCAGGGCAGGCTCACCTTCCGCAACGAGGACGAGAAGTCACGCGCCCGGAAGATGGGCGTCACCCAGCTCGACAAGATCTACGGCATCGAGGACCTCGCGCGCGGCAAGGTGATGTTCTGCGCGACCGGCGTGACCCAGGGAACGTTCCTGGACGGCGTGCGGTTCTCCGCCGGCG
>CAYZKI010000361.1:0-3135 GCA_964478745.1 uncultured Bacteriovoracaceae bacterium | reverse complement strand
AGACAAGAGTGATCATCGTATCCGGCGTCGACTCGATGTATTTTATGAGGTCACAGTTCAGCACGAAGTCCGCTCCGTTGAGTCGCTTCAGCCGGATCATAACTTTCCGCCTCTACTTATCTAGTGTAGCCTCTGAAGATCGGGAGTCAACGTAACGTGACTACGCCGTTTTCACAGGTATCCCAGGTCCGCGGAGTCTCGACGCCGAATCGCCCGGCTCCGTTCGCCGTCAAAATCGCGACGCTCGCCGCCGACATCGGCGCGGGGCTCGCGCTCTTCTGCGCGATCCTCTCTCTCCGCGACTGGCCGCCGTTCACGAGAAGCTGGGTGTTCGCCGCGCTGATCGCCACCTGGGTCGGCACGATCGTGCTCCAGCGGGTGATCTTCAGCCGTACCCTCGGCGAGCGCATCTGGCATCTCATGCGCCCGGGCGCGAGGGACGTGTGGAACCGCATCCATTCGCCGGCGCTGGGGCTCGGCGCCTACGAAGGCGCCGGCGCCCTCGTCTCGGTGATCCTGAGCCTCGGGTTCTTCCTCTTGGGCGCCGGATCCGCCGCCTACGTGCTCGCGAGCAGCCCCTTCTGGGCGCGCGGCCGGGTCGAGATGCTCGATCCGTTCCTTCCGCCGCTGAATCCCGCGACCGCCGCGGCCCAGGGAAGCGAGCAGTGGATCGTCGCGCCGTACTTCTACGCCCTGGGCGCGTGGCCGAAGACGTTCCGCGGGCAGCCCGTGTTCCACACCCTTCCTTACGAGAAGGGACCGCCGCAGCAGTTCGTCGGGCACATCATCGCGCGCTGGGACGCGCCCGACATCAAGCTCACCTTCGAGGGCCCCAAGACGCCCGAGAAGGCCCGGAACCGCGAAGCGGCGAAGCTCTGCGTGCTGGAGATCTCGCGAGCGTGCCTGCGCTACCGCGAGGAGGCGCTCGACCGCCACGTGGACGAGATGAAAGCCTCCGTCCGGACCGCGTCCAACTGGCAGCTCAGCTGGTTCGAGGTGCAGAACGACGCGCTTCCGCCCGGCGAAACGGCGCAGGGGATCTTCCTGTCCGTGCAGGGGCGATCGCGCTCGCAGGATCGCTACATCTTCATCACCCCGGGCGGCACCCATCAGACGATCATCCTCGATTATCCGACGGCGTCGTCGGACGGGCTCCTGGCCCGCGAGCTCGTCAGGAAATCGGTGCGCACCGTGCGCATCTCCGACCAGCTCGGCCCGGGCCGCGCGTGGATCAACAGCGTGCTGCAGAAGATCCGGATGAGCGACTTCGAGGCGCTCGCGTCGGGTCCTGCGCCGCTCGCGCGCGTGGCCGAGGTTCAGGGGCTGCTCCTTTCGAAGCTCTCCGTCGATCCGGGAAGCTACGACGCCTACTTCCACCTGGGCGGCACCTCGCTGCTGCTGGCGCGCCTCGGCCGCCGGACGAGCGGAAGCGCCGACTCGGGAGTCGCCGCCGGTCCCACGCTCCAGACCATCCAGAGCGCGCACCGCTACGCGGCCGACCTGAAGCCGACGGATCCGCGCACGGTCAGGCTCGAGTCGCTGCTCGTCGACGCGCGGAAGCTGTTCTAGGGCTTGGGCTGGGGCTTGGGCGCGCGGGCTGGGGCTGGATTGCTGAGTCTCGCAAAAGTCCTCTTGCGCACTCCATGGCTTCCGGCTATACCTTCGCTCACGCAATGAAGCCGAAGCAGCTCTCGTTCCTCAAATCACAACCGAAGTCCTACGGCGGCGAGCTTCTGAAAACCCGCAACGGCCGACAAGGCCCCCGCCCCCTCGATACGCGTCACACGATGCACCTCGTGCTGCGCTCGACAAAGGCCCGCGGCGACTGGTCCTTCAGAAAGCCCGAGAACCGGAAGAGGATCGCGGAGATCCTGGCCCGCTTCGCGCGCAGGAACGGCATCCGGATCCATCATTCGGCGAACGTCGGCAACCACCTGCATCTTCAGATCAAGCTCTCGAATCGCCACACTTATAAGCCGTTCATCCGCGCGATCACGGCTGCCATCATGATGGCGGTCACGGGCGCCTCGCGCTGGAAGAAAGTTCCAGGCAGGTTTTGGGATTACCGCCCCTTCTCGCGGGTCGTGACGGGGCGGCGCGCTTTCCTCACGCTGCGCGACTACATCCGCGTCAACGTGCTCGAAGGCTACGGCTACAACCGCATCAACGCGCGCCTGCACGCGCACTCGATCTTCGCGTCCGCGGATACGAGCTGAGCGCCCCGGCCCCAGCGCACGCCCCGGCCCCGCGCTCAGGCCCAGCCCCGCGCTCAGGCCCAGCCCCGCGCTCAGACCCGACTTCCGCTCATATTCCCCGTCAAAAAGGCCGAAAAGAGACACGAATGGGTCTGGTTGCCTGTGTCGCGCGCGACACTCAAAGCTCTGTTGAGGATCTCGACGTCGTCAAGGCGCTCGACAGTTCCACTTGTACCGAATCCCTCCAAGGCCCCGATTTCCCTGCTCTAAATCCGCGCACATCGCTTGCACCACTCCTCCTTACTAGGGGAATGGGGAATTTCTTGAAACAGGACCGGACTTTCAAAGCCCTGGCGCTCGCGCTGATTGCCGCTTTCGCGGTCACGGCCGCGGCCTGCCATCCGGCCGGCATGAAGCGCACCAAGCGCAACCTGTCCTCGATCGACGGCGGTCCCATCGATCCGGGCAGCCCGGATTTCCAGATCCGCAGAGTGGTCCGCAACACGATGAACCCGAGCACCGTCATCGACCTGATCGGCGACGGCACGAACGCCATCGGAAACTTCTGCAAGCCCATCGACGAGGACGGCTCGGCCCCCGGCGAATCCACCTGTGCCTGCGTGTTCACGTATACGCGCACCGCGGGCATGGCGACTCCCGTGACCGAGTCGTTCGAGGTACCGACCACCTACACCGAGACCAACCTCCTTCGCTGCAAGTACAACACGGTTCCCTCCGACGTCGGCGAGTTCGGCGTGCGCGTCCGGGTCACCAACCAGGACATCCGCTCCAACCAGATCTCGGCCCGCTTCAACGTCGGCGCACAAAGCCCGACCGACTGGTCGAGCTTCGCCGAAGCCCGCCGTTACCAGTGCAAGGACATCGTGACGATCTGGCACCCCTTCGCGGGCACCGCGATGTACGACCCAGTGCTCTCGGA
>CAYZKI010000360.1:0-3146 GCA_964478745.1 uncultured Bacteriovoracaceae bacterium | reverse complement strand
ATGCCGAAGACGCTCCACTGGTTCAAGTACGAGGCGCTCTTCACCTGGGTGAGCGGCATCTTCCTGCTCGGCATCGTCTACTACTTAAGCGGCGGCGCGTATCTCGTCGACCCGACGGTTCGCGAGCTCTCCACGGGCACCGCGATCGCGATCTCGGCCGCGCTCTTCGTCGTCTGCTGGTTCGGCTACGACCTGCTCTGGGTCACTCTCGAAAAGAGGCTTCCGAACGTGGCCACCGCGATCTGCCTAGTCGCGATCGTGGGCCTGGCCTATCTGCTCTGTTCGATCTTCAGCGGGCGCGCGGCGTTCATCCACCTGGGCGCGCTCTTCGGCACGCTGATGGTGGCGAACGTCTGGGTGCGCATCCTGCCCTCGCAGCGCAAGATGATCGAGGCGACCGAAAAGGGCCGGACTCCCGATTTCACTCTGAGCGCGATCGCCAAGCGGCGGTCCGTGCACAACAGCTATATGACGTTCCCGGTGCTCTTCATGATGCTGAGCAACCACTACGCGATCGCGTTCGGGCACCCTCAGAACTGGATCATCCTCCTTCTTCTCGTCGCCTTCGGCATGTCGCTCAGGCACGTCATGATCGCGAAGAACGGCACCGGCAAGTGGGCGATCGCTCCGGCCGCCGTCTCGCTTCTGGCCATGATGATGATGACGGCCCCGCGCACGGAGAGCGCTCCGAGCGTCGCGCTCTCGGGCGCGCCCGCCACGTTCCAGCAGGTCCACGCCATCGTGCAGAGCCGCTGCGTGTCCTGCCACTCGGCCAAGCCCTCGGACCCGACCTTCGGGCCCTCGCCCTCGGGCGTGAACTTCGACGACCCGGCCCGCATCCAGGGCCTTGCCGCCCGCATCCAGGTGCGCGTGGTCGAGACGAAGACGATGCCGTTCCTCAACAAGACGGGCATGACCGAAGACGAGCGCGCGGTGATCGCGAGCTGGATCCGGCAAGGAGCCCCGACCACCGACTCCGGCGGAGGCGGCGATGCGGATTAGCGGAAGGCGCATCCTTTACTCCGGAGCCCAGGAGCCCGCGCCCGCCACGATCGTGATCGAAGGCGGAAAGATCGAGCGCGTGGTCACGGCTTACACTCCCGGGTGTGACATCGACTCGGGGGATTTCGTCGTCATGCCGGGCGTGGTCGACACGCACGCGCACATCAACGAGCCCGGGCGCACGGAATGGGAAGGCTTCGAGACGGCCACCCGCGCGGCCGCGGCGGGCGGGATCACCACGGTCATCGACATGCCGCTGAACTCCATCCCGCCGACGACGAGCGTGCCGGCGCTCGCCGAGAAAGCGCGCGCGGCCGAAGGGCGCTGCCTGATCGACTACGGTTTCTGGGGCGGCGTCGTGCCCGGGAACGCGGGCGAGCTCGCGGCCATGGTGGCGAACGGCGCGCTGGGGTTCAAGGCGTTCATGATCGACTCGGGGGTCGAGGAGTTCCGCTACTCGAAGGAGGAAGACCTCCGCGCGGCGATGCCCGTGCTCGCGAGAGCCGGCGTTCCGCTTCTCGTTCACGCCGAGGTGGATCTCGGAGCCGAGGTCGCGCCCGGCGACGCGAAGGCCTACTCGCGCTACGTCCAGTCGCGCCCGCCCGCCTGGGAGGTGGAGGCCATCCGCCGCGTGATCGCGCTCTGCCGCGAGACCGGCGCCCGCGCGCACATCGTGCACCTCTCGGCCGCCGACGCGCTGGAGGAAATCCGGAAAGCGCGCGCCGAGGGCGTGCGCCTCACCGTCGAAACCTGCCCGCACTACCTGAGCTTCGCCGAGGAGGAGATCGCTTCCGGCGCCACGCACTTCAAGTGCGCGCCCCCGATCCGCGGCCGCGCGAACCGCGACCGCCTGTGGCAGGGGCTCGCCGACGACGTCATCGACTTCATCGTCTCGGATCATTCGCCCTGCACGCCGCAGCTCAAGAAGATGGAAACGGGCGACTTCGAGCAGGCCTGGGGCGGGATCGCGGGCCTTCAGTTCAGCCTTTCGGTGGCGTGGACCGAAGCGAAGAAGCGCGGGCACTCGCTTGCGCGTCTTTCGCGCTGGATGAGCGAGCGCACGGCGGCCTTCGCGGGAATCTCCTCGCGCAAGGGCGCGATCGCCCCGGGGCTCGACGCCGACTTCGTGATCTGGAACCCCGAGCAGGAGTTCCTGGTCGAGGCTTCGGAGATCTACCACCGCCACGCGCTCACGCCTTACGCGGGCCGCCGCTACTTCGGCGTCGTGAAGCAGACGGTCCGCCGCGGCGAGGTCATCTACGATCAAGGAAAGTTCGCCGACCGCGCGAACGGACAATGGGTGAGAAGAACATGAGCAGCATCGATACGGGGATTCCTTCGAACGTCTGGGCAGGAAGATTCGCGGTGCCTTTCACCGAGCTTCCCGATCTCGTCTCCGACCGCATGGGGGGCAAGGCCCTTGCCACGAACGACGAGTTCTTCGCGCCGAAGGAGAATCTGACGGCTGCCTCGACCCCGGTTTTCATCCCGGGCAAGTTCACCGAGTTCGGCAAGTGGATGGACGGCTGGGAGTCGCGGAGGAAGCGGAACGTCGGGCCGGGAAACGACCACGACTGGTGCGTGCTCAAGCTCGGAGCGCCCGGCGTGATCCGCGGCGTGGACATCGATACGGCCTACTTCACGGGCAACCACCCCGAGGCCGCTGCGCTCGACGCGTGCGTGGCGCCCGAAGGCGCGAAGCCCGAAGCCATGAGCTGGACCGAGATCGTGCCCAAGACCCGATTGAACGGAGGTTCGCATAACCTCGTCGCGGTCGCCAGTCCCGAGCGCTGGACGCACGTGCGGCTTCGCATCTTCCCGGACGGCGGCGTCGCCAGGCTCCGCGTCCACGGCGAGGTGAGGCCCGACTGGGCGAAGCTTCGCCAGTCGAAGGACCTCGTCGATCTCGCGGCCGTCGTGAACGGCGGCGAGGTGGTGACCTGCAACGACATGTTCTTCGGCCACAAGGAGAACCTGATCCTTCCGGGCCGCGCCGCCACGATGGGCGACGGCTGGGAGACCAAGCGCCGCCGCGGCCCGGGCCACGACTGGATCATCGTCAGGCTCGGCGCGACGGGCACGCTCCGCAAGGTCGAGGTCGACACCAACCACTTCAAGGGGAACTTCCCCGAGAGCTTCTCGCT
>CAYZKI010000359.1:0-3148 GCA_964478745.1 uncultured Bacteriovoracaceae bacterium | reverse complement strand
CTCGTGAACAGCTGCCTCGTGCCGGTCATCCAGGCCGTCGGAGCCGAGATCCGCACCATCGAGTCCGTCGCGAGCGGACCCGAGCTCCATCGCGTGCAGAGAGCGTTTCTCGAGTGCGGCGGCGCCCAGTGCGGCATCTGCACGCCGGGAATGGTCATGGCGGCCGTCGACCTTCTCGATCGATGCCCGAACCCGAGCCTCGAGCAGATCCGTGAGGGCCTGGCGGGGAACCTCTGCCGGTGCACCGGCTACACGAAGATCTTCGAGTCGGTGGTGAGCGCCGTGAAAGAGGGGCGGGAGGGCGCGCGCCCATGAGAGCCTACCTTCCCGGCTACGAGATGAAGGCCGCGCCCGATCTTCGCTCGGCGCTCGAGCTCCTGGCGCGCGAGCCCGGCAAGTGGAAGCCGTTCGCCGGCGGCACGGACCTCATGGTCCTGTTCGAGGCGGGCAGGCTCGCGGACCGGAACCTCCTGAGCCTCTGGGGCATCGAAGAGCTCAAAGCCATTCGCGAAGCTTCGGATATCCTTGAGCTCGGTGGCCTGGTCACGTACTCGCAGATCCGCGAGAATCCCGTGATCCGGGCGGAATTCCCGATGCTCGTGCAGGCGGCCTCCGAGACGGGCGCCATCGCGATCCAGAACCGCGGCACGATCGCCGGGAACATCGCGAACGCGTCTCCGGCCGCGGATACGCCGCCCGCGCTTCTCGTATACGAGGCCGAGCTCGAGCTCGCGTCCGCGCGCGGCACGCGCCGGGTCGCGATCGAGAAGTTCTTCCTGGGTTACAAGAAGACCGAGCTCAAGCCCGACGAGCTCATCACCCGCATCAGGCTCAAGCGCGCAGGCGGCGCGCCCGGCGCCGTCCAGCACTACTACCGCAAGGTCGGCACGCGGAAGGCGCAGGCCATCTCGAAGGTCTGCTTCGCGGGCCTCGCCGGAAGGAAGGGCGCCGAGATCGAGTGGGCGAGGATCGCGCTCGGCAGCGTGGCGCCCGTCTCCCTGCGAGCTTACAAGACCGAAGCGGTGCTGAAGGGCAAGAGCGTCACGCCCTTCCTGATCCGGCAGGCGCGCGACGAGCTCGCGCGCGAGATCGCGCCGGTCGATGACATCCGCTCCACCCGCGAGTACCGGCTGCGCGTCGCGCAGAACCTGCTCGAGGAGTTCCTTCAGGCGCCCGCGCAGGGCCCTGGGCGCGGGCACGAGGGCTGACTGCGATGTGGGATTGGATCGGGAAGCTCGCGGAACTCTCCTCGCAGGGCCAGCCTTTCGTCCTAGTCACCCAGACGGGCTCCAGCGGCTCGGCCCCGCGCGAGGATGGCGCGAAGATGATCGTCTGCCTGAACGGCGAGTTCTTCGGGACGATCGGGGGCGGGCGCCTCGAGGAAGAGGCGCGCAAGGAAGCCGCCGCCGCTCTTCGCGAATGCAGGAGCCGCACGGTGAAGTATCCCCTCGGGGCGAAGACCGGACAGTGCTGCGGTGGAACCGTCGAGCTCTTCTTCGACGTCCTGAACCTCGGCCCGAGGCTCTATCTTTTTGGCGCCGGTCACGTCGGCCAGGCGGTCACACGTGTCCTCGCGGGCACTCCTTTCTGCGTGCACGTCATCGACGAGCGCTCGGAGTGGATCGGCTCGCCCGAGATCCCGCGCTCGGCCGTTCGCTTCCAGGGCGAGTGGGACGACTTCGTGAGAGACGCGGTCTGGGACGCCGAGAAGACCTACGTCGCCGTCATGACCCATCGGCACGACACGGACCAGGACATCGTCGAGAAGCTCGTGGAGCTGCCGCACCGTTATCTCGGCTTGATCGGAAGCCGGGGCAAGTGGGAGCGCTTCAAGCAAAGGCTCACGGCCAAGGGCGTCCCCATGGAAAAGCTCGAGCGCGTGAAGTGCCCGCTCGGCATCGACATCGGCGGGAAGTCCCCGCAGGAGGTGGCGATCAGCCT
The DNA here is from genome assembly GCA_964478745.1 of uncultured Bacteriovoracaceae bacterium. Taxonomy (GTDB): domain Bacteria; phylum Bdellovibrionota; class UBA1018; order UBA1018; family UBA1018; genus CAYZKI01. Next base: position 1,207 of record CAYZKI010000359.1, on the reverse strand, counting down.
GGCGGCGGAGCTTCTGAGGATCCATCATGCTGAGCGATAGGCTTTGGGCCTATCCCGCGATCCTGCTGGCCGGGGGGCAGTCCTCGCGAATGGGATGCCCGAAGGGGCTCCTCGATCATGACGGCGAGCCATGGATCGTCGCGCAGCTTCGCGCGCTCTCGAAGGCGGAGGTGCGCGAGGTCGTCGTGGTCCTCGGTCACGGGCATGAAGCGTATCGTCCCGTGCTGGATGCCTGCCGGGACCCGGATCTGACGCTGACTGTCGTCGTGAATCGCGAGCCCGGGCGGGGCATGTTCTCCTCGCTCGTCTGCGCGGCGGAGGCGGTGCTCGCACGCGGCTACGCGAAGGGCGCGTTCGTGCTTCCGGTCGACGTTCCCGCGCCGGGCATCGAGGTCTGGGCGGGGCTCGCGCTTTCGATGACCGCGGCCGTCGAGGTCGCCCAGCCCGAGCAGTGGGGAAGCGCGGGCCATCCCGTGCTGCTGTCGCGCGCCTTTCTCACCCGCTGCCTGGAGAGCCCCCTGGACTCCCCGGACGCGCGGCTTGACCGGATGATCGAGCGAACGCCTGCTCACGCGAAGCGCCGGCTTCCCGTGACGGACGGGCGCATCCGCCTGAACCTGAACGACGCGAAGGCCTGGAGCGCGTTTCGCGAGCGGCAGTCCGGCGCGTCTTCTACTGGCAGCTTACCACGAGTTTGCCGTTCTTGCGGTAAGCCCAGCCGCCGTTCGCGCAGAGCATGCTCAGCCCGTAAAGGCCAAGTCCGTCCCATGGTTTCCCGCCGGGGTGAAACCGGAGAATCCGTGCCCGGGAGGTCCTGCCTTACGGCGTGTAGTCGAAGGGGAAGCTCATTGCGCTCAGCGCCCAGCTTCCCTTGAAGGCTTCCAGCCTGAGCTCGAAGCCCCGGAAGTTCCCCGCGTGCCGTCCGTCCGCGATCCGGTAGGTGACGTTGAACTCGGTCACCGGGCCGGTGCGGGCCTGCCGCCAGAGATTCGGCCGGTCCTCCTTCTCGAGATACTCGCGCGCTTTCGCCAGAGCCCGGGCAAGCGGTGACTCGCCCCTGGCTCCCTCGACGTCCGAAGCCTTCAGCGTCCATTCCGCGGCCGCGCGGGCCGTTCCCATCCCGTCGACTTTCAGGAGGCTCAGGCCCTTTTCGGGATGAACGTGCCTCGCGAGCGCCTTGAGATCGCGCTTGAGCATCGCCTGACGG
>CAYZKI010000358.1:2343-3153 GCA_964478745.1 uncultured Bacteriovoracaceae bacterium | reverse complement strand
CCCTTGAGCGCGCCTGCGCCCCCCGCTCGCGCCACCAGCGCCCCCAAAGCCACCGGAAAGATCAGCGAGGCGACCGAAACGCCGGGAACCAGCAGCCCCTCGGGAGCGAGCCACGCGACCCCGAGAGGAAGGATCGCTCCCACGAAAAAGCATCCCGCCGAGGCGAGCGCGGCCTGGATCGGGCGCGCGGCGCCGGCGTCGGTGATGCCGAGCTCGTCGCGCGCGTGGCTCTTGAGCGCGTCGTGGGCCATGAGCTGTTCGGCCACCTTCGAGGCGAGCTCCGCGTCCAGCCCTCGCCCGACGTAGATGTGCGCGAGCTCCTCCTTTTCGGAGGCCGGGTTGGTCGCGAGCTCGAGGGTCTCGCGCGCAAGGTCCGCCCTCTCCGTGTCCGCCTGCGAGCTCACCGAGACATACTCGCCAGCCGCCATCGACATCGCGCCGGCGACGAGGCCCGCAACCCCGCTCACGAGCACGTCCTCCCGGCCGGAGCTCGCGGAAGCGACGCCGACGATCAGGCTCGCCGTCGAGACGATCCCGTCGTTCGCGCCCAGCACCGCGGCCCTGAGCCACCCGATGTGCTCCGATCGATGACCTTCCGAATGCCTGCCGTGACGGACCATAGCGATGTCTCCTGAGTTCCCTTTCATCTATACTCGGTCCACGGAGGTTCCTTGAAGGCCGAAAAGAAGGGACTGAGCGTCCCGCGCCAGATCTGGGCCCTGGGCTTCGTCAGCCTGTTCATGGACGTCTCGTCGGAGATGGTCCACGGGCTCCTGCCCGTCTTCCTGGTTTCCGTCCTCGGCGCGAGCG
>CAYZKI010000358.1:1609-2333 GCA_964478745.1 uncultured Bacteriovoracaceae bacterium | reverse complement strand
ATTCTCCGGGCCACTCAGCGACTGGTGGGGCCGCAGGAAACCGCTCGTGCTCGCGGGCTACTCGATGGCGGCGCTGAGCAAGCCCTTCTTCGCCCTGGCCAACTCGGTGGGCGTCGTTTACGCGGCCCGCCTGTTCGATCGGGTCGGCAAGGGCGTTCGCGAGGCTCCGCGCGATGCGCTCATCGCCGACCTCACTCACTCCTCCCTGCGGGGAGAGGCCTTCGGGCTCAGGCAGTCGCTCGACACCGTGGGCGCTGTCGCGGGCCCGCTGCTCGCGATCGCGCTCATGTGGCTTTCGAGCAACGACTATCGCCTCGTGTTCTGGATTGCGGCCCTGCCCGCGTCGCTTGCGGTGCTGATCCTGTTTTTCGGCCTCGAGGAACCCGCGGCCCGCGGCTCGGCGGCGGAAAAAGCGGGCTCGCGCGGGCGCGCTCCCCGCTGGGCCGACGTGAAGGAGTTCAGCGGCGCATTCTGGCTCGTTGCGGGCGCGGGCGCGATCTTCCAGCTCGCCCGCTTCAGCGAGGCCTTCCTCATCCTGCGGGCGCGCGACTTCGGGCTTCCGCTCGAGCTCGCTCCGGCCGTCCTGATCGTCATGAACGTGGTCTACGCGGCCGCGGCCTACCCGATGGGCAAGCTTTCAGACCAAGGCAGGCGCGAGAATTTCCTGCTGGCGGGTCTTCTCGTGCTCTGCCTGAGCGACATCGCTCTCGCCTTCGGCGACGGC
>CAYZKI010000358.1:0-1599 GCA_964478745.1 uncultured Bacteriovoracaceae bacterium | reverse complement strand
CTTTCACCTGGGTCTCACGCAGAGCGCGCTCGCGGCGCTCGTCGCCGATCATTGTCCCGAACGCCTGCGCGGCACCGCCTATGGCCTATTCAACCTCCTGAGCGCCCTCGCTCTCCTGATCGCCAGCACCGCTGCCGGCCTGCTTTGGGAAAACTTCGGCGGAAAAGCGACTTTCGTCGCGGGCGCGGGTTTCGCGCTCTTGAGTTTCTTCGTCTATCTCGCCGCCACGCGCGCGAAATGGATGAAGCCCCGGGCTCTGTGAGCCCGGGGCTTCATCGTTTGCCTGGCTCGCCGACGCTCACTGCGGCGGAAGCGGGTCTCCGGTCAGGATCGCCCGAGCGAGCTCCTCCTGACGCTTCAGGAAACCGATGATCTCCTCCAGGTCTCCCACCGCGTCGGCCGCGCTCTGGAAACGCACCAGGTTCACGGACTCGTAGCGGCTGGGGAGCATCCACTGGTAGCGCGGTGTCGCCCTCGCGAACTCTCCGAAGCTCACGGAGCTCGCTCCGTTGAAAACGAGGCTGTACCTCAAGGGATCCCCGGCGAACTGGCTGATCAGGAGTGCCTTTGTCATCAGCAACGCCTGGAGATCGCGCTCCTGAGGGGACGGCACCTGATAGGGCGCCTTGGCCGACAGCCTCACGTACTCCATGAAACGAAGAAAGAAATCCGCGACCAGCTCCGTCCCGCCCAGAGAGTCATCCCGGGTGGCGAGGTAGTGCAGGCTCTCGGCCGCGCTGCGGGCCGTGAAGGCGCCGAGCTGGGCCGCGCGCGCAACGTTCTCGGAGGCGTCGGGGGTGGTGGGCGCAAGGAGGTCGGCGATCCGCTCCTGCTGCTGGCGGGCCAGCGTTTCGTCCGCTCCCGCCAGGTGCGCGAGCTCGTGCCCGATGAGCGCGATCGTCTCGACTCGCGCCCGCTCGACGCTGACCTTCTGCGCGATCAGGTGCGCGCTGATGCAGAGCCCTCCGGGATTCGCGCTCACGACGCTGCCTTCCACCTCGATGCCGGCCTCGTCGTGGCAGGGCGAAGTCATCCGGAGCTCGATGGGCGCCTCTTCGAGGACATCGAGGATCGACTTCGGGCCGGCGAGTAAGCGGTCCGTGGGCATGAGCCCGGCGCCCTTCTCGACGAGCTGCGCCTCCGCCCGGAGCACCATGCGGAGCTCCCGCTTGGCGTTCTTGACGATGTCGCGGATCTGCTCGGGAGTCGCGGGTCTCGCCGGAAGCGTGCCTCCCCTGCCCCCGCTGATGCCTCCGTGCGCGGACGCGCGCTGAGGGTGATCAGGCGCCGCGCTCGGCGCGCAACCGCCCAGGCCCATCGCGGTCGCGAGGGCGAGAAGGGCCAGTGATGTTGAGTTGCCGATTAACGTTCTCATTTTCCAGGTTCCTTTTCCTTCTTCGAAAAGGGCGCCCTTCACCGGTTGCGGGGCGCCCGTTTATATCACCGAGCTCGTCTGAAGGGAGAAATACTTGATGCGCCGCATATGGAATAGCTGAATTTGCTCAATGTTGAACGTCAACGTATAGTTTTACTAAATATGCGTAAGTCGATATTCGAATACCGCGAATATAAGAGGTTCCTGGCCCACTCCATCCATGC
>CAYZKI010000357.1:1683-3158 GCA_964478745.1 uncultured Bacteriovoracaceae bacterium | reverse complement strand
ATCTTGACCTTCTTGTCGTTGGTCGAGTTGAAGATCACGTCGCCTTTGCTCACCTTGCCCTGATAGACGCGCATGTAGGTCAGCTGACCGTAGCGGCCTTCGTCGAGCTTGAACGCCAGAGCGACGAACGGAAGCGACGGGTCGGACTTGAGGACGACCTTGGCTTCGGCGTTGTTCTGGTCGAGAGCGATGTTCTCGCGCTCCATGGGGTTCGGCAGGTAGTAGGTGACCGCGTCGAGCAGGAGCTGAACGCCCTTGTTTTTGTACGCGGAGCCCGTCATGACCGGCGTGAAGTTGAGCGAGAGCGTCGCCTTGCGGATCGCGGCGCGAAGCTCGTCGACGGTCACGTCCTGGCCTTCGAGATACTTGTTGCCGACGACGTCGTCGAATTCACCGACGGCGGCGATCAGCTCTTCGCGGTACTTCTGGCACTCGGCCACGAGATCGCCCGGGATGTCTTCCTCGCGGATCGTCTCGCCGTTCTCGCCGTCGAAGTAGAACGCGCGCATGGTGACGAGGTCGACCACGCCCTTGAACTGGTCTTCCGCGCCGATCGGATAGGTGATCAGGTGCGCGTTGTGAGCGAGCTTGTCGCGAAGCATCTGCACGCCGCGGAACGGGTTCGCGCCGGCACGGTCCATCTTGTTGACGAAGCAGATGCGCGGGACCTTGTAGCGCTTCATCTGGCGGTCGACGGTGATCGACTGGGACTGGACGCCGGCCACCGAGCAAAGCACGAGCACTGCACCGTCGAGGACGCGCAGCGAGCGCTCCACTTCGATCGTGAAGTCCACGTGGCCCGGGGTATCGATCAGGTTGACGTTGTAGCCCTTCCACTCGCAATACGTGGCGGCCGACTGAATCGTGATGCCCTTCTCGCGCTCGAGATCCATGAAGTCCATGGTGGCGCCGACCTGGTCTTTGCCCTTCACTTCGTGGATGGCGTGAATTCTCTTGGTGTAGAAAAGGATACGCTCGGAAAGGGTGGTCTTGCCCGAGTCGATGTGGGCGGAGATCCCGATGTTGCGAACCTTATCCATTGAAATGCGTGCCATGACGTCGATCCTTACTTACTGAAGGGACAAAGACCTTTGAAAAAGCCCCAGGTATTCGTCCGGATATACTGGCGGAGCGAGCTATGCCCGCGAGGCCACTTATGAATTGAGAGGCCATTTTGTAACCAATTAGGTCGGATTTGGGCAAGGGGATTCTAATGGTGGAGTTCGCTGTGGTAGGCTGCGAGGCGACCTATGGGAAAACCTCTTCTTTGGATTGACCTCGAAATGACCGGGCTCGACGACCTGACCGACAAGATTCTCGAGGTCGCCGTGGTGATTACCGACTCGAACTTCAAACCTCTCGACGAGCTTCACCGGATCGTCTATCAGCCGCCTCAAGTACTTGAAAACATGAATGATTGGTGCAAGAAGACCCATGGCGAAAGCGGCCTCACGGCAGCCGTGCCGAACGGGACC
>CAYZKI010000357.1:0-1673 GCA_964478745.1 uncultured Bacteriovoracaceae bacterium | reverse complement strand
TGTGTGTGTGTGTGTACCTTTCGCCATCAGCACCTGGCTCTGATCGACAAGCACTACTCCCCGTCCGATCGGATCGTGCTGACGGGAAACTCGGTCGGGAATGACAAGCGGTTCGTCGACCGCTACATGCCCCGCGTCGCCAAGCGGCTCCACTACCGCCTGATCGACGTCAGCTCCTTCAAGGAGATCTTCCGGGAGCGCTACGGCATCAAGTACGAGAAGGAAAGCAATCACCGCGCGCTCGACGACATCCATGCCTCGATCGCCGAGCTGGGATTCTACCTGTCGCACTTCCAGGTACCCCAAAAGGGAGCCACCGCGTGATCGACGAGAGCCACGAGAAAGCCGTCAGCCGCCCGAGCTTCCAGGAGATCTACCTGAAGCTCGCGGAGACGCTCGCTCGCCGGTCGACCTGCAAGAGGCTTCAGGTCGGCACCGTCATCACCAGCACCGATTTCCGCAAGGTACTCGCCGTCGGCTACAACGGGAACGCCACGGGCCTCCCGAACGGCTGCGACCGCGACGAGCCCGGCAACTGCGGCTGCCTCCATTCGGAGGAGAACGCGGTCATCAACTGCGACGCCCCTCGCTCCACCGAGAAGGTCGTCTTCGTCACCCACCTGCCCTGCGTCCAGTGCGCCAAGCGCCTGATCAACATGGGCAACGTGAAGGCCGTCTACTACGGGCAGAATTATCGCATTCAGGATTCCCTGAAGCTCCTGAGCTCCGTGGGGATCACCGTCGCGCAGCTCCCGCTCGACTTCAAGTAGGGCCCGCCAGGAGTCGCGCCTCTCGCTCAGTGCGCATCGCCCGAGGACGCCTTACCCTGGTTTCCTCCGGCAGTCGGCATCGCTTGCTCCAGGTGCGCGCGCGGAACCATCCGGAACCCGGCCGTGCTCACCGATGACGGCAGGCTTTCCGGGGTTTCGCCCGTCAGCGCCTGGGCGCCGACGAGCGCGGCCAGCGCGACGGAACCCACGGCGAGCGGGCGCCCGCGGACCCTCACGCCGGCGTAGAGGCGCTTCAGCATTCCGCGGAGATCCGGCGAGGAAAGCTCCTCGGCGGCCATCCCTTCCAGATTCCTCAGGACCTTCCATTTCGCCTTCGCGAAGGGCGCGCCAAGCGCCTGTTTCAGCTGGCCTCTCTGCCCGGTTTTCTTCTCGAGCGCGCGAAGCGCGGAAACCTGCTCGCGGAGAGGTCCGACGATCTTCGCGTTGTCATGATCCAGGTGAGCCTTGATGGCTCCCGGGCTCTGGTAAGCCCTTGCGCGAAAGCTTCCCACCCAGAGTAGATCATCCAGATAGTGATTCACCAGCCATTGGATTTCAGCGGTTTTCCGGGCCGTGCCGGCGGCATGAGAGACCGGTATCACGAGCGACTGCACCGCCAGAGCGGCGGCGAGCGCGATGAGCGGACACGATTTCTTGAACATGGGTTCGCCTTTCATGATCAGAACGCGTTTCCGGCGGAAGCCTTCACGGGCGCGCCGGGGAGAGCTTCGATTTCGGAGGCGCTGCGGAGCCGGTAGGTGGCGCTCGAAGCCGCCTCCGGACTCACCTCATCCTTCTGTCCGAGATGCACGAGCTCGGCGCCGGCGGCCGCGAGGGCCAGGCCCACGCCGAGGAACCGTCCGTTGAAGTAGATGCCCTTGTAAGCGCGGCTGAGCATGCGGG
>CAYZKI010000356.1:0-3205 GCA_964478745.1 uncultured Bacteriovoracaceae bacterium | reverse complement strand
CTCCATTCCGCGAAACGCACGTGATTCGCTACATCACGCGGGTCCTGACCGAGAATGGCGTGCCGTTCTTTTCCGATCGGATCGGTAACCTGATCCTCGGCGCCTCGAACGAGCGCGATTACCGGAAGCTCATGGCGGAGAGGACCCGCGAGCCGCTCCGCGTGTTCATCGCTCACATGGACCATCCCGGCTTTCACGGATCCCGATGGAACGTCCCCGGCAAGGCCCTCGAGTTCATCTGGCACGGGGGCTCGCCCCTCGAGCATCTCGAAGGGAGCCGGGTCTGGGTCGCCGACGAGGAGGGCCTGCTCGGGTACGGCAGGATGACGCGGGCCGAGCTGATCGCCTCGGGGCGCGCCATCGCGCGCGGCCAGGTGGAGATCACGGAGCCCGCTCGCGCGCTGGGCTCGATCGATCCCGACTCGGTCTTCGGAGGCTTCGGCTTCCGCGCACCGATCTGGCGCGAGGGAGACGTCTTCTACACGAAAGCCGCCGACGACCTCGTGGGATGCTTCTGCCTGATCTCCCTGGCGATCGAGCTCTACGGCGAAGGCGCCGGCAAGAAAAGGAAGAAGGCCGCGAAGCGTCCTCCATTCCTCGGGCTGCTGACCCGAGCCGAGGAAGTCGGGTTCATCGGCGCGATCGGGCACTTCGAGCTCGGCTGGTGGAAGAAGGCCAGGCGCCCTCTTCTCGGCGTGAGCCTCGAGACCTCCCGCACGCTTCCCGGGGCGGAAATCGGCAAAGGGCCGGTCGTGCGCCTCGGGGACCGCTACACCGTGTTCGACTCCGGCGCGCTTCGCGTGTTCACGGAGCTCGCAGCCGAGGTCCTTCCCGGAAAACACCAGAGGCGCATCATGGACGGCGGGACCTGCGAAGCCACGGCGGCCACCGCCTACGGCATCCCCTGCGTGGGGATCTCCGTCCCGCTCGGGAACTACCACAACCAGGATTTCGAGGGCGGCCCGGACGCGCGGGGGCGCAACGGGCCGGCTCCCGAGTTCGTCCACGCGAACGACGTCGACGGGCTGATCGATCTCTGCCGGGCGCTGCTCCGGCCCAAGCTCGCCTGGGAGGCCCCATTCGCCGCGCGGCTCAAGGACTTCAGGAAAGAGCTCCGGCGCTACAAGCCGCTCCTCGCGCGCTTATAATCGGGCGGGCCATGAAGCGGCCTCAGGAACACGAACGCCCACCGCCGCGATCAGGCGGCGGTGGGCGTCGTTTCACGGAGAAGCGATCCGATCGAACCTCGACTAGAAGTTCGTCGCCGACTCGAGCCGGGCGATCCGCTCTTCCAGAGGCGGGTGCGTCGAGAAGAGAGCCCAGATCCCGGCGCGCTTGCCCGAGATCTTGAGCGTCTGAACGGCGGGTTGCGCGTTCGGGTCGACGATCTCGTAGGTGCGGCGAAGAGCCTGGAGGGCGTTCACCATGCTGGAGCGCCCGGCCAGGCGCGCGCCGCCGGCATCGGCGCGGTACTCGCGCGCGCGGGAGAACCAGGCCACGATGATCGAGCCCAGGATCATGAACACGATCTCGAGCACGAAGCTGACGATGAAGTAGATGCCGTGCGAGAAGCCGCCGCCTTGTTCCTCGCGGTCGCGATTGCCGGCCGCGGCCTGGGCGATCGCGAAAGCGAGCGCGCGGGCCAGGAACATGACGAAAGCGTTCACGACGCCCTGAATGAGCGTCATGGTGACCATGTCGCCGTTGGCGATGTGCGCGACTTCGTGGCCGAGCACGCCCTGGACCTCATCCCGCTTCATCCGGCGCATCAGGCCGGTCGAAACGGCGACGAGCGAGCGGGACTTGGTCGGACCCGTGGCGAACGCGTTCACTTCCGGGCTGTCGTAGATGCCGACTTCCGGCATGGCCGGAAGGCCCGCGCCGCGCGCCAGCTCATGCACCGTCTGAACGAGCTCGGCGAGCTCCGGATCGCGGGTCTGCGGATCGATGACGTGGACGCCCATGGTCCACTTGGCCATCACGCGGGACAGGGCGAGCGAGATGAATGCGCCCCCCATGCCCCAGACCAGGCAGAACGCCATCAGGGACTCGTAATTGATTCCATAGGCCGTGATGTACGGCTGGACGCCCAGGACCCTCAGGACGATCGAGAGGGTGATGATGACCAGGAAGTTCACGGCGATGAAGAGGAAGATTCTCTTGCCCCATGCGAACATGACTTTTCTTGCTCCTGTCAGGCCTTGGGTCCTCGGGGGTTAGGGCCGAAGCGGTGCCTGACTCCACTCATTGGTTACCCCAAAATGGTCCCAAATGAGACGGGGTCAAGTGTGCCTGAGATTCGCTTTTCCCGCACTAGGAATCGGATTCAAGGATTTCGCTAACTTACTGATTGAATTAATTTTTTTTAATCTGCCGCCCTTCAGATTTCGGGTCCGGCCGGACGCATTCCGTGCCTCGGGAAAGAGGCCGATAATAGAGGTATGGGCAATCTCTATCCGGTCCGTCTGCTAGCCTGCACCACGATCGCTTTCGCGCGCTCGCTTCCCTGCGTTCAGGGCGTTCACGCGAAGGGCCTGAAACCGACCATCACGATCCATACGCCCGGCGTGTCGATCGAATCCGCGAGCGGCAACTGGAAGCCGGTTCGCACCCTGCCGGACGGCAGCGTCGAATGGTCGCCGGGCGGCAAGGCGCCCAAATGCGATCCGGGATTCTGCTCGGTGAAGATGTATCCGCTCGCGGAACGCGAGCGTTTCCCGACCGATCTCGAGCGCTCGCCTTCCGAGGCCCGCCCGCTGATTCCCGGAGGCGCCGGGTACGCCCCGGTGCTGCAGCTCAATCCGGGCGAAGCTTTCCGGAAGCCCGCTTCCAACTAGACCGGCTCAAAAAAATAAGCGCCGGCTCCCGAAGTCGGGAACCGGCGCTAGGTGCCCCAAACGAATGAGGGGCTAATCGAACCGTACGATCAGGACGCTTTAAGCGTGGCTCGGCTTGCCTGCAGCGGCTGCCGCGCCTTCCTGAACCGTCACGTGCGTGATGCGCATTCCGTAGAACGAGCGCCACACGAAGAACAGGCCGACGATAAAGAACCCGACGCCGATGTAGAAGGCCGCGTTGACCGCCGAGACGGCGATTTCAACGGCGAGCAATCCGAAGAGCGTCGTGAACTTGATGATCGGGTTGAGAGCGACCGAAGTCGTGTCCTTGAACGGGTCGCCGACGGTGTCGCCGACGACGGTGGCAG
>CAYZKI010000355.1:0-3208 GCA_964478745.1 uncultured Bacteriovoracaceae bacterium | reverse complement strand
CTCTAGAGCATGCCCCTGTGGCGGCGGCGGATCGGGGCGATACGATATCGCAGAGCTGGGTTTTCGTGAGCTCGACGAATTCGGTGCGCGACGCCGCGCCCCTTCCGATCCGTGAGTGGGTCGGCGAGGTCGTCCAGCTCACAGACATGGACGAAGACGGCGAGCCCGAGTTTTTTCTCAAGTCGGGATACAAGGTGAAGGTTCTGGAGCTCGATGCCGAGAATAGAGCGAAGCTCCGGAGATCCCTGTATCTTCCGACCGCCGCCGACGATGATGGAGGCTGTTAGCCCGGGATCGTCATGATCATGGGCTGGCCCTTCGTGATCACGATCGTGTGCTCGTACTGGGCCGCGAGAAAAGGCTTCGGCGTCGAGAGAGTCCAGCCGTCGTCCTGCTCCTCGACCTCGCGCGCGCCGTTCGAGAGGAAGGGCTCGATGGTGATCACCTGGCCGGCATGCAGCTTCCGGCGGTCGTTCGCGTCGAAGAAGCTCGGGATGAACTCGGGCTCCTCGTGGAGCGCGCGCCCCACGCCGTGGCTGCCGAGGTTCTCGATGATCGTCATTTTGTGGCTCTTCGCGACCGCTTCGATCGCCTTGCCGATCACGTTGAGCGGCCGGCCGGCGCGCGCCTCGCCGATCGCGCTTTCGAGCGCCTTGCGGGTGGCGAAGCAGATCCTCTTCTTCATGGGATCGACCGGAGGGACGATGAACGATCCACCCGTGTCGGCAAAGAAGCCGCCGAGCTCGGCCGAGACGTCGATGTTGATCAGGTCGCCGGCCTTGATCTTCCGCGCGCCCGGAACGCCGTGGGCAACGTCCTCGTTCAGGCTGATGCAGGTCGCGCCCGGGAACTGGTACGTCAGCTGGGGAGCCGAGCGGGCGCCGTGCTGGCGGAGGTAGGCCAGGCCGATCGAATCGAGCTCCGCCGTGGTCATGCCAGGCTCGATGGAATCGCCCATCTTTTTCAGGCAATTCGCCACGATCTTCCCGATCTTGCGGAGGGCGGCGAGCTCTTTTTCCGAGTCAATCGACATAGGGAAAGCCTACCTTATAATGCCGCGCCGCGAAATGTCGAGCGATCTGCTTTTCACTGTTGAAATCGAGGCTTGTTGCGGATAATCCTTGGGCTCTTCTTGGTTCTGGATGCGTCTCCATCGTCTAGAGGCCTAGGACACGCCCCTTTCACGGGTGTAACCGGGGTTCGAATCCCCGTGGAGACGCCAATTAAAAAGCCCGTCACCCCAAAGGGGTGGCGGGCTTTTTAATTGGTCGTCCCCATGGCGGGCCGAGAACCCCGCCCTGAGCGAAGCGAGGTAACAAGCCTACCGAGGGCACGGGGGATGGTCACGGACTTCGCCAGGGCAGACGAGAAACAGCGGTGGGCCGAGATCAATCGTGTACTGGCAATTTACGCAACCCAGCGGACCGTTGTCGACGCAGGGTGCGCAGTCGGGGTTATAGCAGTCACAGGCGCTGTACAGCGTGCCTGGAACAAGAAATAATCCCAAGAGAAGTGCCAGGGATGCCGCTCGGGCTCTCATGTAGATAGTGTATTGAGGGGAGATGAACGCGTCAAATCGCAGCTGCTCATGGGTCGTGGTGGCCTGCGCTCTCGAAGCCTTGATCGCTTGCGCCTCAGCCCGCGCGGCGGTCGAGCTGACCTTTGAGGAGGCGAACCTTCTTGCGCCTCTGGCGGCCAAGGCCACTCACCGGATCGTGATCCAGCCTCCGTTGATCCTTGAGGAGACGCGCGTCGACGGGCGCCTCGTTTACGGCTTCATGTTCGACCGAACCCGAGCGACGGGTAACCGATTCGAACATCGGAACAAGCTTTACTTCGAAACCCGCCGCGACGGGATCGATCCCAAGGACATCGTGCTGAGGCCGGTTGAGGAGGCTCGGGGGGGATACAAGTGTCGCCGAGGCGAGATGAAGAGAGAGGGCGCGGCCTTTCTTGATGTTTGCGCTGCTCCAGGGAAGGATTTTGCCTTGGCGCCGGAGCAGATCGCGCTCCTGGCTCTCAGGGGAGTTGCGGCCGGGGAAAACGTTTTCGTTCATCGTCGCGTTTTCCGAGGCGGAAAGCCGTTGCTCGAAAGATCATTAAAGCAGGTCCGGAAAATCCCTGATCTGCCCAAGAGCCACTTCTCTATTCCTTCAGGCTACAAGAAGGGACCGTCAAATCCTGCGAGTCGCGCCAAGCGCTTCGCTCACCCCTGAGAAACCCGTAATCCCGAGAGAGACAGCTCGTTTCGAGGTCCGCTCGAAACGAGTGTTTACCCGTGGCAAGCTGCCTTCATTCTCTCCGGGAAAACACCTGCGATACCCGGAAGATCCCCAACGTACGCCGACCGAGTCGCACTCGACCTGGGCCGAACCGGACCCATTCCGTACCGCCCTGAATTGTCGGAGAATTGTCAATTAGGTAGTGCGCAAGGAGTACGTCGTTTCATGCGCGGTCCGGTTGGCTTTTCCAGATTCAGCCTAGTCTGCATGATCCTGTGCTCCGCCTTGTTCGTGGGCGGATCGGGCTGTCAGTTACAGCTCTCTCGCACCCTGGTGGCGGCTGCTACGGCGAGCCCCGTCCTACCTGGCAGCTTTTCGGACGGTCTAGGTTCCTCCTCGATTTCGTCCTCGCCCCAGTTCTCCTGGACCGCGGCGACTGGCTCAGGTGGGGCGGTTATCAGTCATTATGAGGTCGCGATCGGGTCGACCCCAGGAGCGAACGATATCCTCGACTGGACGAATGTCGGCAATGTTCTCAACTATCAGGCGAGCGGTCTCGGATTGGTGGTCGGCAACACCTATTACGGACGTGTGCGGGCCGTCGATGTTTCTGGAAACCGCACGGTACCCGTCGATGGGGACGGATGGGTTGTCCTCGTGAGCCTCACCGTCGAAAAGGTCTATCCCAACAACGGGAACTGGAATGACTACGTCAAGAACGCCAACGGCGGAACGAATGAGTACGATCAGCCGGATACGGCATGCGACGGCACCGAGACAGGGCTCTATAGCGCCTGCATTCATGGAGGTGAAAAGCGCAAGGTCGCGGTCACCGGTCAGAATAGCTGCACCGGGCTGACCATCGCCGAGACCCTGGGGGTCTTCGACTGGGAATGTCTCGTCGACGCGGGCACGGCGACCTTCTTCACCTTGGGAGTGAAAAAGGACAAAGGCCTGCGCGAGCTCGTGACCGCGAACGGTTTCGT
>CAYZKI010000354.1:269-3213 GCA_964478745.1 uncultured Bacteriovoracaceae bacterium | reverse complement strand
ATCGTAGCCCAGCCGTGGTTGTGACGGAGCACGACCATCTTGCCGTAGCCGCTGATCTGGCTGCCGGAATGGAGGACGATACCCTCCTGCGCGGCGTACACGGGGGTCCCGACGGGCGCGCGAAGGTCGATCCCTTCGTGCACTCCGTCGCCGCGGCTTCCGAAGCGCGAGGTGACTTCCACCTTCTTCACGGGCCAGCCGAAGGAAAGTCTCGTCACCGAAGCCGGGGGCATGCGCTTCACGACCGTGCCCGAGCCGTCCTCGGAACTGAGCATCCGCGCGGCGGCGCCGCCGCTCTTCTCGTCGCCCCGGTCGAAAAGACCGTCGCGGCCGCTTTTCACGGGCTTGATGGCGCAGCTCGAGACCGCCGCGGCCAGTACAAGGAAGGAAACGAGCTTCGTGCAGTTGTTTTGGCTGAGATTCACTTGGGTCCGCCTCGGGCGTTTCGTGCCGACCGAGGTGACCGCTGCTGATCAGAGCTGCCGCCCGCCGTCCATGGCCGGAACAGTTTCGATTGTTTGCGTTCGCTCTGCTTGCTGAGAGCAGCGAGGAACGTCACATCCGTCGAATCGAGCTTGATCGGCGTCAAAGCCGCGTAGCGCGAATCGACCGCAGCGCAATCGGAGTCGGCATCCTGCCTGAATCCCTTGTACTGCCCACCCACCCAGAAATAGTCCTTTCCGCGGTGATCCTTCCTTCGCAGAATGCTGCCGCTGTAGAAGCGGAAGCCCTGGCGCGCGAGCATCACGCCTTTCACTTGCTGCAAGGGAAGATCGGGTACGTTGAGATTCAGCATCGTGTGGAACGGAAGCTCAACGTCTTTCATGTCCCGCAGGACCTTGACCGCGAGCTTTGCCGCGGTCGAGTAATGCAATTTCGTCTCCGGAAGCCCCTTGCGGAAATCGACGGCCAGGCTCACGGCCATCGCGCGAATGCCCAGGATACAGGCTTCGCGCGCCGCCGAAACGGTCCCGGAATAGTAGACATCCTGCCCCAGGTTTGCGCCGCGGTTGATGCCCGAGACGACGAGATCGGGCATGCGGCCGATGACCTCGCGGATGCCGATGTAGACGCAGTCGGCGGGCGATCCGCTCACGCCGTAGAAACGATGCGCCATCGGGATCAGGCGCAGCGGCTTGTGAATCGTGAGCGAGTGCCCGGTGGTGCTCTTTTCCTCGAGCGGCGCGACAACCCAGACGTCTCCGAGCTTGCGCAGCTCCTCGTAAATCGCCTGAAGCCCTACTGCATGCACGCCGTCATCGTTGGAGAGCAGGATCCGCATATCTCTAAAAGTCTAAGGGCATCCCGGAGGAGATGCAAAAAACCAGAGTGCAAAAGTCGCGCGAAAGCGCGCGCGATGTCAGACCTTTGGCGGATACAGGCGCGAGCTGGAATTTACCGCAGCAGCCAGTCCCGCTCCGCGGCGCGATCCTCAAGGCTCTTGTTCCGCTGCTCGCCCTCGGGCGTGTTCACGCTCGTGTAGATGCAGCGATGCCCGCCCTGCTCGAGCTGTGAGGCCGCGGCCACGATGATCGAGTGTCCCAGAAGGACGGCGCCGAGCGTGGAGAGCGGGCCCGCCTTCACGCCCTCGGCGATCTCGATCGAGGCATCACCCACGTTCCCGCCCAGATCCACGACGTCATGGCAGACCTCGAAGAGCCTCTTGCCGGAGGGATGGCGCGAGCTCACCGCCGAGCTGTGCTTCACGCTCGTGAAGGCGACCGTGCGCAGGCCGCGCTTTTTCGCCTCGAGCGCCAGGTCGATGATCGCCGCGTTGATGCCCGACTGCGAGCACAGCCAGATCATCTCGCCCGAGCGCGGCTGCGCGCGATCGAGGATGGCGGTCGCGGCGCCCGGCGTGCGCTCGAGCAGGCGAACCACCGGGGGGCCCGCCGTCGGAAGCAGGTACTCCGCGACGAGCGGGATCACGAACGAGGCGCCGCCCGCGCGATGATAGAGCTCCATCGTGAACATCGACGAGTGGCCGCTGCCGAAGACCAGAAGCGAGTGACCGCGCTTCACCGTGCGGACGAGCTGCTTGGTCACGCGCTCCATCACCTTGCGGTTCTTGCGCGCCGTCCTCTCGAGATGCGGTAGCGCGACGGCCGCGTAGCTCGTCACGCTGACCTTGATTTTCTTCGGCTTGCCGGTCTTGGGCCTGGCCTTGCTACCGGCTTTGCGAATCGTCTTTTTCGAAGTCTTTGCCTGAGCCATATGTTCCCTATCGCCCTGTCTGGCTTCCGAGCGAGCTGATCTGTTCGGTCACCCCGCCAAACCCGGATCCGGTCAGGTTCAGCGTGAGATTCGGGCTCCAGACGGTGGATCCCACGTTTCGCGTATATCCCACATCCAGCGAAAACCGCCAACAGCGCGATGGGCTCTGGAACAGCAGGCTGAGCGCCGCGTTCTGGTACGCCGCCGTGATGAAGTCGTAGGACGAAGTGATGCCCGGAAGGAAATAGTCCGAGAGCGAGAACCTGAGGGTCGACGACAGGGCCGAGGTACCGCCCCCCGCCTGGGCGTTCACCTTGTTCAGCGTGTAAGCGAAGGTGATGCTGCGGTCGAAGTCCAGGATGCGCTGGTGCAGGCCGCGCTCCAGGACGTAGGTGAAGCTCGTGGACACCTGGTGCCTGAGCCCCGGCACGTTCGGGTAGTAATAGTAGGTCGTCGACGAAAGGAATCGGTTGTCGAAGTTGACCTCGAGATTCGAGAAGAAGCGCGAGAACGGCTGCGCGGGCCTTCCCGAGCGCGCCGGGTCGAGCGTGCGCGCCTCGCTGAGCTCGCGCAGGTTGATCGCCTGGCCCGCGCTGAACTCGATGGCCTTGTGATAGGTCGCGTCCGGGGCGTCGAGCTTCCCCATCCTCCGGATGAGCTCCGTCGAAAGCCCCAGCGAAACCGAGTTCCCCAGGGGAACATACGTGAAGTTCGCGGGGTTGCTGTCCAG
>CAYZKI010000354.1:0-259 GCA_964478745.1 uncultured Bacteriovoracaceae bacterium | reverse complement strand
TTGTCGAACCGGTAGCCCGCGGTCCCGACCTGCTGGATGAACGGGTGCCCGCCGGGCTCCTGCTTCAGCACCTCCGGGATCAGCGAGTAGGTGATCAGCGGCCGGATCAGGTGCTTGACTCGCGGAACGTCCGGATTCGACGTCTCGTAGATGCGCTCGAGCTGGGTGGACAGGTCCACCTGGAAGAGCATGTATTGCCGGTAGAGATTCGGAGCGGCGTTATGGAACGAGTATCCGTAGCCTCTGTACTGGACCGAGG
>CAYZKI010000353.1:0-3225 GCA_964478745.1 uncultured Bacteriovoracaceae bacterium | reverse complement strand
TGGGAGGCCCCGCGACAAGGACCCTCATGCGGATGTCCTGTTTGACGCCCGCGAGCTTCGCGAGCGATTCCTCGACGGCCAGTTGCTGCGCCGTGAAATCCGGATCCTCGGGATTCAGCCCGCCGCACGCGTCGTTCGCGCCGATCAGCAGCGTGACGTAGGGCAAGGCCTCGAACTTCTTCTTGCGATAGACCTTCAAGAGCTCGTCGACCTGCGCCGGGACGGCCTTCGACTTGGCGCCGGAGACCGAGACGTTGGCCACCGAAAGGCGCGAGTAGTGCGCCTTCAACCGTTCATAATGAGAATCGACCTTGCGGCCGGAAGCCCACGAGAGCGAGTTCTTGTGCTCGATGAAGAAGCGGACCCACTTCCGCTGGTCTTCCTGACGCGACCCCACATGAAAGGGGTCGGGAAGCGGGATGTCGGCCATGGCCGCGGCCGATATCGAATCCCCCGTGACTCCCATGAGATGGGTGTTCCTCTTGCCCATCCCCGTTCCAAGTACGGCAATAACGAGTACTACCCAGATCGCTGCGCGCATGGCCCGCCTTCTGAAAAGGTACTGCGTGCACTGCATGTGCCGCCAAACTTATGACGGCGAACTAAAGTCCCGCGGCCCATCCACCGAAGAAAAAGTGATGGGTAATACCGCGCAACTCACTGACATCCATCCCCAAAATTCTAGTCTCGAAGGGCACGACGCGCTAGTCGTCGTGCGAGACGAGCTCCGATCCGCTTTGAAGGGCAAGGAGGACGTCATCGAGATGAGCCTAGCGGCGTTTCTCGCCCGTGGCCATCTTCTTCTCGAGGGTCCGCCGGGAACGGGGAAAACCTCGCTCGCGAAGGCCATGGCCCAGGCGTTCGGCGGAAGTTTCCGTCGCGTGCAGATGACCAGCGACCTCCTTCCCAGCGATGTCGTGGGTGTCCTGCGACTCCGTCCCGGGAGCGACGAGTTCGAGTTCCGCAAGGGGCCGATCTTCGCGAACTTCCTGCTCGCCGACGAGCTCAACCGCACGAGCTCCAAGACCCAGAGCGCGCTGCTCGAATCGATGGCCGAAGGCACCGTCACCGTCGACGGCCAGACCCACGCGCTTCCGAGCCCGTTCTTCGTCGTCGCCACGCAGAATCCGCTCGAGTTCCACGGCGTCTATCCGCTCACCGAAAGCCAGCTCGACCGCTTCATGCTCCAGATCTTCGTGACCGCTCCCGAGCGCAAAGAGGAGCTCGACATCTACCTTTCGCCCGATTCGGCGCACGGCGCGCCGAAACCGGCGATGCAGGAAAACTCGCCGCGTGGCGGCCTGAACCTCGAGCGCACGCGCCGCCTCTGCGACGAGGCCGCGAGAACCTTCGTCGAGCAGAGCGTACTCGAGTACGCGGCCGACCTCGTCCGCGCCACCCGCTCGCGCTCCGAGATCGCCTACGGCGTCTCCGTCCGCGGAGGCCTGCAGTTCATCGCGGCGGCCAAGGCGCTCGCCTTCGTGCGCGGCCGCGACCACGTTCGCCCGAAAGACATCTCGGACCTCGCCGTTCCCGCTCTCGCCCACCGCATCTGCTTCTCCGACGCCGATCCGGACATCCAGCGCAAGGGCCAGGTCATCCGCGAGATCCTCGACCGCGTCCGCCCTCCCAAGTGAGGCCACGAAGCGATGAGGCGGCTTTGGCAGAAATTCCGCGACCGCATCAAAGCACGGAAGGTGCGCCCGCACATGAGGCGCCTGCAGCTCAGCGTCTCGGGGAAATGGTTCGTCGCGCTGTCGATCGCCATGGGCGTCGTCGCGCTGACCACCGGTAACAACACGCTCTACCTGATCGAGAGCCTTCTCCTGAGCGGCCTGATCCTCTCGGGCGTCCTTTCCGAGCGGTTCGTCTCCGCGATCGAGTTCGAGGTGCAAAGGCACCCGGCGATCGCCGGCAGCGCGGTACGCGACAAGATCCGCGTGAAGAACCACCGCCGCTTCACCATCTTCTCGATCGAGCTCGGCGAGTGGAGCGACGGGCGCTTCATTCCCATCGCCTACGTCCCGACGCTCGGGCCGCGCGAGTCGACGACGGTGCTCTCCCGGCAGAGATTCGAGCGCCGCGGAGCCCACTCCTGGTCGGGCCTCGCCGTCGCCACCAGCTATCCTTTCGGTTTCGCGCGTAAGATCCGCCTGATCCCGAACGAGGGCGAAAGGCTGATCTGGCCCGCGCGCGATCCGCTCCCGAAGCTGAAAAGGCGCGAGTCGCGCGGCGAGCAGGGCCGGCGCTCGGGCACCGACCTCGCGGACGCCGAAATCCGCCCCTTCAACGAGGACGACGACATCCGCTCCATCGTCTGGACGCTGAGCTCCAAGGGCACCGGCCCCGTGGTCCGCGTGCGCCGCTCCGAGCAGCCCGATCCCGAGGTCACGCTCGATCTGCGCTCGAGCCCGAAGGGCGACGAGCTCGAGGCCAAGGTGCGCGCGGCGGCGCAGCCCTTCTACACTCTGGCGGACCACATCACCGGAGGGACGCTCAACCTCGTCACGCGGGAAGGCAAGAAGAGGATCCAGGGCCGCAACTCGGCGCTGAACGAGCTCGCCCTCGCGCAGCCGGCCGCGCCGGCGAAGGATCGGAGCGCGGCATGACACGATCCCCTCTCCTGCGCCGGATCGCCCGGCTCGGCGGAATCCGCGGAACCGAGCTCACCACCGCCGAGGACTGGTCGAGGTTCCTCGGCTGGACGCTCGAGATCCTCGCGCTCGGGGCGCTCGCCGCAACGAACGAGGTTTCGTCGAAGTCGTTCATGGCCGCGGGATTCGTCCTGCTGCTCTCCCAGCTCTTTCGCCGCGGAGTCAACGAGCGCTGGGTCGTCGGATTCCTCTTCGCCTCGATCGTGGGCACTTTCGTCGGCTGGCGCCTGCTCCAGCCCCACCCGATCGTCGCCGTGGCGCACGCGGCCCCCGTCGCGCACAGCTTTCTCTGGTTCGCCCCGCCGAGCGCGCGCTACCGCGGCTGGCGTCTGGGGATCGGGATGGTCGAGCTGATCCTCGCCGCCACTCTCTCCTCGGAGGCGTACCTTCCCCTCGCGATCATCGTCTTCCTGATCCTGGGATCCGTCGCGCTCTCGTGCAACTTCCTCGACGCCGAGCTCAGGCGCGAGGCGCCTTCCTACGTGAGCAATCCCCTTCCGCGGAAGTTCATCCGCAAGAGCCTGGGGCTCTCGCTCCTGCTCGTCGTGAGCAGCGTCGTGATCTTCCCGAT
>CAYZKI010000352.1:0-3229 GCA_964478745.1 uncultured Bacteriovoracaceae bacterium | reverse complement strand
GATCAGTACCGGTACCGGGTCAGCGAAAACGAGCTGAGCCTCGGGCTTTGCGGCGCCCACCGTCCCGGGCATTTCGACGGGGTGCTGACCGTCGTGCTGAAGCTCCTGAACATCGCCCGCGCGGAGCGCGCGTATTTCGGCGAGAAGGACTTCCAGCAGCTCGAGCTGGTGCGGGGCATGGCCGACGCGTTCTTCCTGCCCACGGAGATCGTCGCGTGCCCGACCGTGCGCGAGCGCGACGGGCTGGCCATGAGCTCGCGCAACGCGCGCCTTGGGCCCGCCGAGCGCGAAAGGGCCGCGCTCTTCCCGAAGGTCCTCCGCGCCGCCCGGACCCCCGAGCTGGCGCGCGCCGAGCTCGAGCGGCTCGGCTTCGGCGTGGACTACGTCGAGGACAGGGGAGGCCGCCGTTTCGGCGCGGTCCGCGTCGGCGAGGTCAGGCTGATCGACAATCTGGCCCCCGGAAAGGAAGCCGTCGTATGAGCCGCGTCCTGTTCCAGCTCACCGGCTCGATCGCGGCTTACAAGGCCTGCCACGTGATCTCGCGGCTCGTCCAGGCGGGGCACGAGGTGCAGACCGTGGCGTCGCGCGGAGCGCTCGAGTTCGTCGGGGCGGCGACGCTCGAGGGTCTGAGCGGAAAGCCCGTTTTCTCCGACGTCTTCGAGGCCGGCCGCGCGATGGACCACATTCATCTGGCCCGCTGGGCGGATCTCGCCATCGTGTGCCCGGCTTCGGCCTCGTCGATCAACCGGCTGGCCTCCGGCCTGGCCGACGACGTGATCGGAACGCTCTTCCTCGCTTACGAGCTCGGTAAGAAGCCCTACCTGCTCGCGCCCGCGATGAACCATCAGATGATGGCGCACCCGGCGACGCGCGCCTCGCTGGAGAAGCTCTCTTCCTGGGGCGTCGAGGTGCTGGAAACCGGGAGAGGAAACCAGGCCTGCGGCGAGACCGGCGAGGGAAGGCTGCTCGAGCCCGACGAGCTGCTCGCGCTCGTGACGGCGCGGCTCGGGCCGCCGATCGGAGCGGGGCGGCTTTCGCCGCCCGTGGGGCGGGCGTGATGAGGATTCTCGTCACCTCGGGCGCCACGCGCGAGCCGATCGATCAGGTCCGCTTCATCACGAACTTCAGCACCGGAGGAACCGGAGCGCGGATCGCCGAAGCGTTTGCCCGCGCCGGTAACGAGGTCATGTGCCTGGCGGGACAGGGCGCGGAGGCTCCTTCCGAGCCTCGCTGCGAGGTGCTGCGCTTCGGGAGCTTCGACGACCTCGATTCGAAGCTCCGCGCGCTGCTCGCCGAGCGCTCCTGGGACTGGGTGATCCACCTCGCGGCGGTGGGAGACTACTCGGTTCGTGAGGTGCGGACGGCGTCGGGGCAGGCGCTTCCGCGCGACTCGGCGAAGATCGATTCGGGCGATGACCTCACCATCGAGCTGAGGCGCAACTTCAAGATCGTCTCGCGGCTCAGGGAGTACGCGCGCCAGCATCCGGAAGGCAGCGGGGTGAGGATCGTCGCGTTCAAGCTCACGAACCGGGCTTCGGCCGGGGAGCGCGAGCGCGCTGTCGCGAAACTTCTCGCCGAGGACGTCGACCGCGTGGTTCACAACGACCTGGCCGAGCTGATGAGGGGCGAGCGCGTGTTCAGGATCCATGCGCGCGGTGGCCGCGCCCCGGTCGAAGCGGGCTCCCCGGCCGAGCTCGTGCGCATGCTTTTGCTCGAAGGAGATGGAAGATGATTCTCGCTCTTGATGTCGGAAACAGCCAGATCCACGGCGGCGTGTTCGAGAACGCGAAAGGCGGCGGAAGCGAGAAGATCAGGCTCCAGTTCCGCAAGACGTCCGCCCAGGGCATCACCTCGGACGAGCTCGGTCTTTTCCTCAAGTCGATCCTTCGCGAGAACGACCTCGATCCGAGGGCCGTCCAGCACATCGCGCTCTGCTCGGTGGTTCCCGACATCGTTCATTCGCTCAGGAACGCATGCAAGAAGTACTTCGACATCCAGCCGTTCATCCTCCAGGCCGGCGTGAAGACGGGGCTGAAGATCCGCTACCGCAATCCCGGCGAGATCGGCTCGGACCGCATCGCCAACGCGATCGCCGGCACGTACCTGTACCCGGGCGAGAACCTGATCATCGCCGACTACGGCACGGCGACCACGCTTTGCGTGGTGTCGGCGGAAAAGGAGCACATGGGCGGCATGATCCTGCCCGGCCTCAGGCTCGCCATGGAAGCGCTGGAGGGCAAGACCGCCAGGCTCCCCGCCGTCGAGATCGCGGCGCCGGCCGAAATCGTCGGGCGCTCGACCACCGAGAACATCCAGTCTGGCCTCTACTACGGCAATCTGCACGCGCTCAAAGGCGTCACGGCGCAGATCAAGCGCGAATACTTTGACGGTCGCAAGACCAAGGTGATCGGCACGGGCGGCTTCTCCCGCATGTTCGAGAAGGCGGGCGTGTTCGACGATCTCGTGCCGGAGCTCGTCCTGATCGGCCTCCATCGCGCCTTGCTCATGAATTTGTAAGCCGACATACTGGAAGGACGCTCTGAAGTTCGCCGGCGGGACAGGATGTCCCCCGGATCTCACCTGGAGGGACAAGGATGTCCGCCTTTCGCCACTTTTGGGTCACGAGCCTTCTGCTTGCCTGCGCGGGCGCGCAAGCCCGCCCCGTGCAGATCATCCATACCAACGATCTTCATTCCCACATGGATTACTCGGGAAGCCATCCCTCGCGAGGCGGCTACGGCGCGCTCAAGAGGGTGATGGACCGCCTGAGGGCCGAGGCGCAAGCGCAGGGGATCCCGACGCTCGTGCTCGACGCCGGCGACTTCTCCGAGGGCACTCCCTACTTCCTGGCCGACGACGGGCTCAGCTCGTGGCGAGCGCTCGACGAGCTCGGCTACGACGCCGTCGCGCTCGGCAACCATGATTATCAGATCGGCACCGCGGGCATCGATGACCTCCTCTCGCGTATGCAGAAGCGATTCGCGCTGGTGGCGGCCAACTACAAGGTCAAGAGGAAGGACTATCCGCACGCGCACGCCGGCGTGCAGCCCTACGCGGAGCTCACCCGCTCGGGGCTCAGGATCGCCGTCCTGGGGCTGACGACCAACGAGCTCTTCTATCGCTGGACCGCGGCGCCGGGCGGGAAGGTGGATGATCCGGTGAAGACCGCGAAGAAGCTCGCGAAGGAGCTCGCCAGGAGAAACGACTTCGTGATCGCTCTCACTCATAC
>CAYZKI010000351.1:0-3250 GCA_964478745.1 uncultured Bacteriovoracaceae bacterium | reverse complement strand
TTCACCTTATTTCTAGCACAACAGGCGGCTAGAACATGAATTTCTTGTTCGCGATGTTCGTAAGGATGGCCACCCCGAGGATGGAGGTGATCAGGGACGAGCCGCCATAGGAAAGGAAGGGGAGGGGGACCCCCACGATCGGGAGAAGGCCCATGACCATGCCCATGTTGATGAATATGTGCCAGAAGAAGATGGATACGATCCCTACGGCCAATAACAATCCGAATTTATCGTGGGATTGGTAGGCGATCGACAGGCCGTTGAGCAGGAAGGCCAGGTACAGGCCGAGCAGGATCACGCAGCCGATGAAGCCGCGTTCCTCGCTGAAAACCGAGAAGATGAAGTCCGTATGATGCTCGGGAAGGAAGTTGAGCTGGCTCTGCGTGCCCTTCTTGTAGCCCTTCCCGGTCAGCTGGCCGCTTCCCACCGCGATCATCGACTGGATGGAGTTGTAGCCCGAGCCCTTGGGGTCGGCCGTAGGGTCCAGGAAGGAGATGATGCGCATCCTCTGATAGGGCTTGAGCGCGAACTTGTAGGCCACCGGCACGGCGACCAGGCCCGCGATCAGCAGCGCGATCAGCGTCTTCGACTCGATCTTCAGGAAGAGCATCATGGAGGCGAAGGTGAAGAGCAGGACGAGCGCGGTTCCCAGGTCGGGCTGCTTCATGATGAGCAGGGCCGGAATGCCCACGAGAATACCGGGCAGGAGAAGGTCCTTGAACGAATACCCCCCGACCGTGCGGTCGGTCTCGAAGTACTTGGCCAGGCAGATCACCATCGAGAGCTTCATGAACTCGGAAGGCTGGATGCGGAAGCCCCCGAATCCGATCCAGCGCTGTGCGCCCAGGGTGGCCTTGCCCGCGAAAAGAACGGCGACCAGCAGGATCAGGTTGGCGAAGTAGATGAAGTAAGCGACCCGCGAAAGGGTCGAGTAGTGCATGAGCAGCAGGATGAGGCCCGTGGCGCCCATTCCCAGCCCGAACCAGAGAAGCTGCGTCTTGTAGAGGCCCTGGGACTTGTCGGCGACGGCGGTCGCCGAAACGAGGTTCCAGATGCCGATCCCGAAGAGCACGATCATGAGGATAAGCAGGTTCCAGTTGAACTTGCGGAGCTCTTCCTCGTACATGCCGACGCGGAGGGTTCCCTCGTCGAGCGAAAGCGGGGTTTCCATCGCGGAATGGGTCATCGTCTCAATCCTCGTTGACTGACGGAGGCGCGCCCGGGAGCGCGGGCACGGCGGGCGGCCGGTTTTCCGCGGGCGTCGGAAGGTTTTCGTTGTCGGGAGTCAGGTCCTCGGTGTCCGTGCTCTCCAGGCGCGTCTTCGGCATCTGGAACGCCGGGGGCTTGTCCTTCAGCCGCGCGGCGAGCACCTTCTCCCCGTAGATGTCCGGATAGTACTTCTCGAGATAGGTCTTCACGACGGCCTTGGCGACCGGGGCGGCGCCGGCGGAACCGCTGCACGCGTGCTCGCCGATGACCGACACCGCGATGACCGGATCGTGCGCCGGGGCGAAGCCCACGAACACGCCGTGGTGCCGGTCGAGGTACCGCATGTTCTCGCACTTCTGGTAGATCTTGTCGGCCGAGATCCGGATGACCTGGACCGTTCCCGTCTTGCCGGCGAAGTCCATGCCGGGAAGGCGCTGGAGGAACGCCGTTGCTCCAGGGATGTTCACCACGCCCCAGAGGCCTTCCTTGATGAGATCGACCGTCTTCGGGGTGAGGCGGAAGTTGCCCAGGATCTCGGGCTTGAGCTCATGGACGACCTTGCCGTCATGGGCCTCGATCTCCTTCACCAGCTGCGGACGATAGACCGTGCCGCCGTTGGCGATCGAAGCATAGAGATTGGCGAGCTGGATGCCCGTGACGAGGTTGTAGCTCTGGCCGATCGCCACGCTGAGGGTCTCACCCTGGTTCCACTCCTGGTTGTACCGCTTCTTCTTCCACTCGGTGGTGGGGACCAGGCCCGAGGTCTCGCGGGGAAGCGTGATGCCGGTGCGCTTGCCGAGCCCGAGGTGAGTGGCCCACTTGGCGATGTCGTCCACGCCGTTCGGCAATTTCATCGCAGTCTTGTAGAAGAAGACGTCGCAGGACTTCTGGATCGCGCCGACGACGTTCAGGTCGCCGTGCCCGCCCTTCTTGTGGCAGTGGAACGGCCGGTTGCCGAGCTTCATGCTGCCCGTGCAGGTGAACTTCGTGTGCTCGTTGATGACGCCTTCCTCGAGGCCGGCGATGGCCGTCACGATCTTGAAGGTCGATCCGGGAGGGTAGTGGTCCTGGATGGTCTTGTCGCGGAGCGGGCGGTTCGGATCGTTGAGGAGCTTGCTCCAGAGGGAAGCCGGGATGCCGCGCGAGAAGAGCGTCGGGTCGAAGGAGGGCTTCGAGATCATGGCGAGCACTTCGCCGCTTCGCGGATCGATGGCGACGACGGCTCCGGCCTTGGTGTCCATCGCCTTGTGCGCCGCGAGCTGCAGGTCCTGGTCGATGGTCAGGATGAGGTTCTTTCCGGGCTCGGCGGGCTTCCCGGTCAGCCCGGACAAGACGCGGTTCTTTCCGCCTTCGCGCTTGATGCGGCCGAGAGCGTCCACTTCCTTCAGCTCCTCGCCGTCCTCGCCGCGCACGACGTCCTCCATGCGCTGCTCGAGGCCGAACTTGCCGATGCTGTCGCCGAGCTTGTAGTTCAGGCCCTTCTTGGCGAGCGCGGGCAGCTCGTTCGGGTTGACCTCGCCGATGTAGCCGAGCAGATGGGAGGCGACCTCCCCGTTGAGGTTCGTCCGCTTGATCTCCTCGCGCACTTCGACTCCGGGCATGTCGATCTTCCAGGATTCGACGGCCGCGACCTCGTCGCGCGAGAGGTCTTCCTTGATCTTGACCGGCATGAACGCGGGCTGGTGACGGTACTTGTCGAGCGTGGCCTGGATCTCGGCCTCGGGAATGCGGATCAGCCTCGAGAGCCGGGTGATGACTTTCTTCGATTCCTTGGACTCGCGCAGGTACTGAGGGATGATCTCCAGGTCGAAGGAGGGGCGGTTATCGACGAGAAGCTTGCGGGTGCGGTCGAAGATCATCCCGCGGGGCGCCGCGATCTTCACGCGCTTGATGCGGTTCTCCTCGGAGAACTGGCGCATCTTGTCTCCCTGGAGGATCTGCAGATAGACCAGCCGGCTCAGGAGCAGGCCGAGACCGATGACAGCGCCGGCGTAGAGGAACCGGAACCGCTCTTGAAGCTCGCGGATCTGCTCTTCTTGAC
>CAYZKI010000350.1:0-3251 GCA_964478745.1 uncultured Bacteriovoracaceae bacterium | reverse complement strand
GCATCGAGGCTCGTCACCGAGAGCATGACGACGGCGGCGTCGTGGCGCGCGAGCTCCTTCAGAAGATCGATGTCGCGCGTGACGCCGTGGTTCTTCGTGATGATGCCGACGGGGTTCCTGAATTCGGCCAGCACCTCGAGGCACTGGCGCGTGAGCTTGAAGTGGCGCTCGCAGGGCTGGTAGGGGTCGGTCACCCCGCTCATGGCGAGCATCTGAGGCTCCCAGCTCGGCGACAGGAGCTCCTTTCTCAGGAGCTTCGGGAGGTCCTGCTTCACGAAGATCCTGGTCTCGAAGTCGAGCCCGGCGGAAAGGCCCAGGTACTCGTGCGTGGGGCGCGCGTAGCAGTACGCGCAGCCGTGCTCGCAGCCGCGGTACGGATTGATGCTCGCCGTGAAGCCCACGTCCGGGCTGTCGTTGGTGGTGATCGCGCTTCGCGTGGCGTCCTTCAGGAAGACGGTCTTGTACGGACCGCGAAGCTCCGGGTCGTCGGGAACCTCGATCTCGATTCCCACGAAACGGTTGGTCGGGTTGGAGGAGGCGCCCCGGCCGCGGACGAGTTTTGGATCAGGAAGGGATTCGTCAGGCACGCGCAGGGGACGTTAGCACAAGCGGGTGGGCAAAATCCCGTGGGAGCGCGGGCTTGAGCGGCCCGCTCAGGTTTGGCCGGGCGCGTTCCGATACGTGGATATGATTTGGCTGGCCGTATGGACGAGCCTGATGAGCGCGTGTTTCGCGCCCGGGGCCCTCGCGGAAGAAGAAGAGACGCAGGCGCGGTTCGGGCGCGCGCGCGAGTGCCGCTACGAAGGCATCGAGGACGGCGGCACGTTCAAGGTGGTCTGCCGCGAGAAGAGCGGCTTTCCCGCCGTGCGCCTGCTCAAGCCCGCGGGCGACTCCCGCCGGTCGGCGCAGACCGCGGGCTCGGGCGCGGCCCGCGGCGACTGATCAATCCTGCATCGCCGCGGCGTGGGTTCCGCTGTCGAGCATCGTCACGTAAGCGCGTGGAAACGCCTTGAAGCGGCACTGCCAGAGCTCGGCGGGCACGGCGCGCCGGGTGCGCTCGATCGATTCGATGACGGCGGGCTTTCCTGACGTGTCCACTTGGATCGCGTAGAGGCTTCGCGCGCCGAAGAGCGCGGGGGTGAGGCGGCAGTCCTGCACGACGGCCGAGAAGTCGCGCGCTCGCATTCCCTTCACGGGGCGAAGCCGGTACCGCACCTGGGCCGCCGGACCTTCGGTGACCTCGTCGTCGGTGACCTCGACGATCTCGCTGCCCGTGACGTCGATGTCCGCGGCCTGCGAGGCATGATCGTCATAGCGGGCCCCGCCCGAGAGGCTTCCGGGCTCGCGGCTGACCGCGGAGTCGGGCGAGTGATAGCGGGTTCCCCAGAAGAAACCCGCGCACGCGGCGATGACCGCGATGGGAAGAAGAAGGCTGATCACGGAGACAAGCTCGAGGCGGCTCTTCTGCATCGCTACGCCAGGCCTCCGCGGGTGACGCGCGCGGCGGTGCCGGAGACGGTGAGCCTGAAGCGGCCGGGCGAGCCGAGCGAGTCGAGCTGCACGGAGAAGTTCACGATGGCTTCGGCGCCTTTCCTGAAAGCGCGGTAGCGGAGCTCGCGGGTGAGCGAGTCGAGCACCTCGTGGTACTCGGACGACTTCTGCGCTTCGACGACGTGCGAGCGGAGCGCGGCGCTGACGACGAGCGTGTCGATCACCTCGAGGCTGACCTGGCCGGGGAGCTGGGCCGCGGCGACGAGAGGGAGGCTTTCGGCGGCGTGCTGGGCGTTCTGGCTGATCAGCCTGTGGCTCGTGCTCTTCTCGTTGAGGCCGGGCACCGTTTCCTCGAGCGTGGCGCGCGTGTCATCGGTGGCGAAGATCGAGTCGGAGGGCCCGAGCCTGAGGCTCGCGTGCGAGCCGCGAAGCGCCTGGACGAGCAGCACGCCCGCGTATTCGCTGATGCGGGGGATGAGCACGCGGCCGCTTTCGAGCTGCGGCTCGATGTCCACTTCGCTGAAGCCCATGTTCTCGCGCGCGATGACGGTGAGGAGCTTGTCGCGCTCCTCGACGGTGAGCGGGCCTTCGATCAGCAGGCTGAACGGGAAGGCGGCCGGAACCGCTTCGCGGCCGGGGGAGACTTGATGGGCGAAGTCGCGCGTGGCGGCGATCGGGTCTTGCGGGGCTTGGGGCGCGCCGGGCGCCGGCGTGTCGTCGCTGAGGTCGGGAGCGAGGAGCGGCTCGGGATGCAGGTTGAGGTCGGCCGTGGCGACGGCGGAGCCCGCGGCGATATCGAGGTTGAGCTCGGCGGGGGGAAGTGGAGCGTCGTCGCGCGGGGCCGCGACATCGTCGTCGTGAGTGGCCGCGGCGCCGAGCACGCCCGAGATCGTGCCTTCGAGCGCGTGGCCGGAGCCCGAGTCGATCGGCTTGGGTTCTTCGGGAGTGGGGAAGTCGAAGTTGAGCGGGCCTTCGGTCTGGATGGTGCCCGGGTTGTCGGGAGTCTGCTCGGGCGAGTGCGAGAGGCCGGGAATGCCGCTCAGGTCGTTGAGTGGATCGTTTTCGTCTTTCGGGTCTTGCGAATCGTCTTGATCGGCGGCCACTGAGTTCAGTGTACACCAGCGTTGTTGGGGGTGGAGGAGTCAAGATTCTGGCATGGGGCGCCGCCCTGCGGCCTGGGATGGGGAGAGATGGATTTGAAGGGAGGGAAGAAGAGCTCTTTCTCCCCCACAAAACCATCTCTTCTCCCGAAGCTGTACCTGGCCTTGCCGATGGTACCGCCCCTCTAAGGGGCGGGCGCGCGCCGGAAGCGCGCGAATCGGCAAGGGGCAACTCACCCGATGGCTTGCCATCGGGCGAGGATGGGCGGCAGGGCAGAAGCTCGCTCTCGTCAGTCTCCACAAAGGAAGGACGTGACCTCGGCTAGCTTCGCCAGCGGAGCTGAGGGCTTGGATCGCCGAGCTGGGGCTTGCGTTGCTTCGCCAGCGGAGCTGGGCTTGTGTTGCTCCGCCAGCGGAGCTGAGGATTGAGTTGCTCCGCCAGCGGAGCTGGGGCTAGTGAGCTTGCTCCGCCAGCGGAGCTGAGGATTGAGTTGCTCCGCCAGCGGAGCTGATGGACTTAGATCACGGAGCTGAAATGCGTAGATTACGGACCTGCGATAACCGAGCTTCGGATCTGCGATGGCTGAACTTCGGATCTGCGATGACCGAGCTTCGGAGCTGCGATGACTGAGCTTCGAAAACTTTTTCATTCTCATTTGT
>CAYZKI010000349.1:0-3255 GCA_964478745.1 uncultured Bacteriovoracaceae bacterium | reverse complement strand
GGCCGAGACCGATGAAAGCGGCGGCGTAGAGGAACCGGAACCGCTCTTGAAGCTCGCGGATCTGCTCTTCTTGACCGAGAAACGCCACTAGAATGCCTCGCCTTCGAATTGCAGCCCGTCGTCATCGAGTTCGACGGAGCGCTCGACCCTGGGATGCTTGAACGTTTTCAGGTCGAAGCGGTCCAGCCAGGGGAACGCCCACAGGCCGAAGATGCCCTGAACGGCGGTGAAAGGCAGGATCATCAGCACGGTCTGGTGCCACTGCTTGCCGTGCGTGCCCAGGAGCTCGAGAAGCCCGCCGCCGACGAGCTTCTGGATGACCGAGAGGATCATGGTCAGGTAGACGATCGCGGAAAGCCCCGGGATGACGAGGACCCGGGCCGCGCCGCGGACGAGCAGGTAGACCATCATGTAAAGGATGAGAAAGAATCCCTGCGGGGCCGCGCTGTGGAGCTCGGTGAGGTCCGCGATGAGCAGGGTGAGGATGCCTCCCTCGAGGAACGAGCGGCGCAGGGCCATCCAGACCACGAGGATCAGCGCCGCGTCGGGCTGCAGGTAGTTGAGCCAGCTCGAGTTGAAAAGCGAGCTTTGCAGGGCCAGCGCGATCGCCGCCAGAACGAGGGTCCCGGGAGCGTTCAGGGCCCGGAGAATGATCTTGTTCACTG
The DNA here is from genome assembly GCA_964478745.1 of uncultured Bacteriovoracaceae bacterium. Taxonomy (GTDB): domain Bacteria; phylum Bdellovibrionota; class UBA1018; order UBA1018; family UBA1018; genus CAYZKI01. Next base: position 2,590 of record CAYZKI010000349.1, on the reverse strand, counting down.
ACCCGAATCCTTCGAGTTGGCGGAGGCGGGCGCCCCCGGCGTTCCGGCGGACGCCGTGAGCACGGGCTCGACCTCGCTGTCCACGACCACCATCACTTCTTCCAGCTTGGAGAAGTCGACCGTCGGTTTCACTTCGACTTCCTGGCTGATGCCATACTGCTTCCGATTCACGGTCGAAACCTGCCCGACCGGGACGCCTTTCGGGAAGATCCCGCCGAGGCCGCTCGAGACCAGCGTGTCGCCCGGCTGGATGTCGTCCGTGCGGAGCGTGAACTTGAGCGAGCAGGTGTCATCGGTCTTGCCTTCGACCACGCCGCGGGCGCGCGAGCGCTCCACGATCGAGTCGACCGCGGAAAGAAGGTCGAGGATCGTCACGACGTCGGCCGTGGTCGCGCTGACCCGAAGAACGCGGCCCACGACGCCTTCGTTGTTGAGCACGGCCATGTTGCGCTTGATGCCCGCGTTCTCGCCGCGGTTGATGCGGATGGCGCGGAACTCGGTGGAAACGTCCTTGCCGACGACGCGCGCGACGACGGTGTTCAGCTTGAACTTCTCCTGGAACTGGAGAAGCTTCCTCAGGCGGATGTTCTCCTGCTGGGTTTCCTGCAGGCTCGAGATCGTGTTCAAGAGCCTGCGGTTTTCCTCGAGGAGGCCCAGATTGTCGCGGCGTGTATTCCAGAGATAGATGTAGTTCTGGAAGCCCGAAACCACCTTGTCCAGGGACCAGCTGATCGCGACCTGGATCGGGTAGGTGATGCCGACGATCACCCGATCATAGAACCGGTAATCGCGCGGGGCGCGAGTCGACGTGTCGATCGCGATCACGGGGATCAGGATGAAAAGAAAAAGAATGATGTAAAATCGGTATTCTTTTAGGTACCTATACATATATTCGGTGAAGGACTAAGCAATCGTAACGGAGTGGTTGGGAGACCGCAATGCTCACCTGGATTCGCGAGAAGTTTGGAACCATAGTCATCGGAACGATCATCGCGTTCATCGCCTTCGTCTTCATCTTTTCGGGCGTTGTCAGCCCGAAGGCGACCCAAGGCCTGCATGAAGGGGCGGTCGCTGGAACGGTCAACGGCGACTACATCACCCTCAACGAGTACAACCGGAATCTGAACCAGCGGATCGAGATGTTCAGGAACCTCTTCGGGGGCCAGGGAAACATCGAGGATCAGCTGAAGAACATGCGCGTCCGCCAGGGCGTCTTCGATGATCTTGTGCGCCGCAAAATCCTCGTTCAGGAAGCGACCAGGCATGGCCTGCTCCCGAGCGACGAGGAGATCCGCGACCGGATCCGTGAAATCGACGCGTTCAAGCAGGACGGCCGTTTCAACGTCGTGAAGTACCGCGATGTCCTCGCGGCGAACGGCTATACGCCCGAGTCTTTCGAGCGGAGCCTGCGGGAAGATCTGGTTTCCGAGCAGTGGAGCCGCTACTTCGAGAAGCGCGTCCACGTCGCCGACACCGAGCTGAAGCGCGAGTTCGAGACGACCCAGAACAAGCGCAACGTGAAGTACGTCCTCCTGACGACCGAGACGGGCCGCAAGGGCGTCCAGGTCTCGCAGGAAGACATCAAGAAGTTCCTCGACGATTCAGCCCGCCAGAACCTGGCGCGCAACCACTACGAGGCGCGTAAGGAAGCCCAGTATAAAGGGAAGACTTTCGACGCCGTGAAGGAGTCGATCGCGAAGGAGATCATCGCGGGTGAACGCCTGGACGAGGTGAAGAAGGTCAATGAGCAGCTTGCCGCGAAGATCCAGCCGGCTCTCACGGCGAGCAAGGGCTCCGATGCGCAGGTGAACGCGATTCTGAAGCCCTACGGCGTCGAGGTGAAGTCCACGGGGCTGATCACCGCGCAGACCCCGTATCTTCCGGGAATCGGCGAAGCCAAGGAGCTGATGGCGGATGCTTTCGCCGCCAAGTCTCCGATCGAGGGCAAGGCCAAGACCTACCGGTCGGCGAACTGGGTCCTTGTCGCGCTCGTTTCGGAGTCGCAGAGGCCCGACCTGGCCAAGCTCGACAGCGAGCGTGATTCCCTGATCCGCCAGATCCAGCAGAAAAAACTGCGTGGGATTCAGGAGGGTTGGATGAAAAAGCTCATGGAACGCTCGAAGATCGTTTCGAACCCCGACGTGGTCGGAGCGAACGAATCCTAGTTCTCGAGAAGCATCTCGGATTGGTCGATGACTTTGCCGTTCACGCGCGCCTTCAGGGCGCAGCGTTCCTTGTCATAGTCGACGTTCAGCTGCACCGAGGCTGAGGTGAACTTCACGACTCCGTCGGTCTTGTCCGAGTCGGGCACGATGGGCTGCGAGACGATGGGCGCCTTGTCGACATTGGCGATGTCGTAGACTCGAAGGATTCGCGTCGGGTTCGTGGTCTGAGCGCCTTCGATGTAGACCGACGCTTCGTAGCGCTGGCTTTCGTCAGGGTTGTTCTTGCAGCGGATCGCTCCGACGGGGGCCGCCCCGGCGGCAAGCGCGCTCTGAGCCCAAAGCACTGCCAGTACCGCGATTCCCACCGACCCTGTTTTCATGAGTCCCCCTCAGGCTTCCCCAGTTCTAAGGATAGCGTGATGCAG
>CAYZKI010000348.1:226-3303 GCA_964478745.1 uncultured Bacteriovoracaceae bacterium | reverse complement strand
CCCGAGGGCCGTCCCATTAGGAAGAAGGGGCTCTATGGAGGGCTTTTCCGGCGGCCGCTCAGTGCCGGCCGAAGAGCTCGGCGATGTAATAAACCCGGTTGAGGGAGTAGGTGAAGCTGTCGAGCGAATACGGGTTCATGATGCTGGCCGGAATGCCGTCGGGGGTGGTGGCCGGTTCGTGCTTGCGTCCCAGGATGCAGTGGCCGAGCTCGTGGAACATCAGCGATTCGCGCTTTTCGGCGCTCATGCGGTCCCACTTCACGCGAGCGATGATGATCTTGGGGGCTTCGCCGTTCTGGAGCTCGCAGACGCCGTTGCTGCGGGGGTTATCGAGCTCTCCGAAGCCCGCGATGAGGTCCTGGATCTTCACGGGAGCGCCTTGCTCGACCGAAACCTGCTCGAACGAGCTGACGTAAGGAACCAGCTCCGGATCGATCTCGAGCTGCGGCGCGCGTCCGCACGCACTGAGCGCGATCGCTGCGAAGAACCCCGAAATGAGAAGGATGCTGTTTTTCATCTGCCCACCCACGTTCAACGAGAGAGAGGAACAAGCTCTCTATGAACCCAGTATGACACAAAGCGTCATCAAATCAATTTCGGTAAGACATTGAAATTTTCGGAGTTTTTGGGAAAAGTTGAAATAAATTTTATATTGTTAATATTAAACGAAATCAGAAGGGCGGCCTGCGACCCGGTTCGTGCTCCGGACGTGATTCAGGCGCTCTGGAAAGGCCTTAGATTTCGTGATGGCAGCCCGCGTGGGTCTGGGCCTGGCGGGAGGTGCCCTGGGTCGGCGCGGACACAGCGGCAGTGGTAGTGGTCGTGGTCGTCGCCACGCCGAAGAGCTCGCGGTGGTAGTGGTCGCGGTATTCGTCGTAGGTCGCGGGAGGCAGGGCGACGGGATACATCATGCTCTCCGGCACGTTTTCGGCCATCATCTTGTCCAGGTGGTGACGGAAGAGAACGCAATGGCCGAGCTCGTGGAACATCAGCGCCTCACGGGCGGATTCGTTCATTTTTCCCCAGTTCTTGGAATTGATGATGATCGTGGGCGGGATGAAATCACCCGTCTCGCAGACCCCGTCCTGGCGCTCCCCGACCTCGCCGAACTTCACGACGAGATCGGCCACTTTGACGGGCCTTCCGACCTCTGCGGAGACTTCTTCGAAGCGCTCCACGTAATTCGAGAACTGTCCCAGCTCGAGCACCGGGGCTCTGCCACAGGATGAGATCGCCATCGTGGCCAGCACTGCAAAAACTGCTTTTAGACCGCTCGCGCGCATTGCCTTCGGCTCCGCGCTACATCCTCCACTAATCCCTGAGGCCATTATGGCGCACTGCGTTGCAATGTCAATTCGCAGTTCACCGAAAAGGAGCCTTTTGAAGGTTCGACGATTTCCGCAATTCTGGAGGGGTTTCATGAGCTTCCCCGCGTTGATCAGCAAGCCAGGTGCCTAGTTTCTAGACACCGCGCGTACGGATCAGGGATGGGGGCCGGGGCGCGCCGCGGGCTCGGAACAGGAAGGGATCGCCGCGGTGACTCCACACGCGACAACGTCAGCCGACGTCTCTCCAGCTGTAGTTTCCCCACCCACAGCGTCAGCTGTGGTTTCCCAAGTATGGTTGGCGAGCGCGAGAACGGACACCCGCTGGGCCAGCACGGCGGAGGCCAGGCCGGCGAACAGGAGAGCTACCAGATATGTGCGGGGTCCAATCGACGAACGCATCGGGTCGCGATTGAGCAATCCCAGTGCCACATAGCGGTTATAGAAAAAACCAGTGAGTTCCGGCGCTTGGGTATTTCCGGCAGGCCTTCGTGGCCCGCCGGAAATACACCGGGTGCGAAACTTCACTGGTTCATTCGGGGCATCGAAGCCCTCAGGGCGTCACGGGGGCCGCGGATTCCACCAGGATCTTCTCGAGCGCGTCTCCCCAGGAAGTCTCGCGGTGAAACCTGAGCTTCCGGTACGCGGCCGAGTGGCGGTCGAACGTGTATGGGCGATCGAAGAAGTTGGTCGAGGACTTCTTCGTCGGCAGCCAGATGGCGAGTCCCTGCGCGCGGGTGGCCGGATCGACCACGCGGTTCGCGATCACCATGGAGCGGACCGCGGCCTCGACATCGCCCATCGCGGCCGAGGACACGCCGCTTTCGCGCGTCTTCAGATTCGAGACGAAGTCGATGAGGTCGCGCGAGTCGGGATAGTCGTAAAATTCGGTGGCACCCATCGCCGAGTGAACGGCCCGGAGCGCCGCGCGTCCGGAGCCCAGCACCTCGCGCGATAGATCGCCGAACGCGTCGATCACCTGGTCGGTTCTCGACAGATCGAGCGCCGAAAGGCCGAGCTTCCAGCGGCTGTCGGGCTCCACGACCTTGTAGTGGTCGACGTACGTGTCGACGAGGAGCCGCGAGACCTCGGCCGCGGAAGCGCGCGGATTCGCGGTCCAGACGGCGAGGAACGTGTGATACGGCCAGGCCGCGCCCGGCTCGACTTCCTCCGAGCCGACCATGATCGAAGCGGTGTCCGAGATCTCGGCCGCGACCTCGATCATCGACATCAGGCACGCATCCGTGCCCAGGATGTCGATCTTCCTGCCGATCGCGCTCGAGGCCCGGGCCAGGGCCTGCCCGAGCTGCTGGGTCGTGATGTGATGATTGGTCTCTTCGTCCCAGCTGATGTCAAAGGGCCTGACCTCGACGGGAGCGCCGCGGGTTCCCCCGTCATGCCAGCCGGCTCCGTGATCCCAGATCGAGACGAAGTATTTCTTCGCGGGAAACCTCTCGGCTCCCCAGCGGATGAAGGCGACGAGCTCTTTCCAGTCGCCCATGTCGACCCGGCCCATGTTCTCGAGCACGGGCGAAGACACCACCGTGGGCTGATTGTCCTTCTGGATGTGCAGCCTTTTCGTCGTGCCTTCCGCGATCGATCCCCATTGAACGACGACGTTGACCTGCTCGGAGGAGCCCACCTGCTCCATCTCGTTGACGTCGCTCTTTCCCCAGGGATCGAGATTGTTCTTCCCGTTGAGGAAGACGAGGAAGGTCCATTCCTTCTCGGGCTCGGGCGCGCGGTCCGTTT
>CAYZKI010000348.1:0-216 GCA_964478745.1 uncultured Bacteriovoracaceae bacterium | reverse complement strand
CGAGCGCGAGAAAGCGTGTCGAGGACAGCATGGAACCTCCGTTCAGCCGCAGGAAGTTTCAGCCTTGGAAAAGCAGAAAGCGGGCCAGAGGACGCGGTCGGTCGCTACCGATCACGCGCCCTCTGACCCGCTTTCGATTCAGGTCAGACGGGCTCGATTCCGTTCGCGGTCAGTTCCGCGCGGAATCCATCAGGGTTTGCACGCGTCCTTTGATGT
>CAYZKI010000347.1:0-3309 GCA_964478745.1 uncultured Bacteriovoracaceae bacterium | reverse complement strand
GCGTCGAGGAGATGCTCAAAGCGGTGGGTGACGCTCTATGCAAGGAGCTCGGCCTTCCCGGGAACATCTTCATCTCGTTTACAGAGGCGAAATCGGGGCAAGTGATTGCAGGAAATGGAATAATCCGTCGCTCGTCAGGCTCCCAAAGATTGACGGACTAGGGCCGGCTTCCATATAAAGGCCCTCCATGGCCATCTTCCGGGAACTGCCCGTCATTGAAGGACTTGCCGCATCGCACACGAGCGGCGGCCCTTCGTCCGCAAGGCCTGATCAGGCCCGGCCGCTGCCTCCCTCCGAGGCTATGAAGATCCTGGCTTCGAAGAAGCCCGAGTGGCTGAAGATCCGCCCGCCCGGCGGCGAGAATTACACCCAGATCAAAGGCATGCTGCGCGAGCGCAAGCTTCACACCGTCTGCGAGGAGGCGCACTGCCCGAACGTGGCTGAGTGCTGGGCGAGCGGAACGGCGACGTTCATGCTCGGAAGCGACACCTGCACGCGGGCGTGCCGCTTCTGCGCGATCAAGACGGCGCGAGTCCCGCCGCCGCTCGATCCTTCCGAGCCGGAGCACATCGCGGCGAGCGTATCCACGCTCAAGCTTCATTACGTCGTGCTGACCTCGGTCGACCGCGACGATCTCGACGATGGAGGCGCGGGCCATTTCGCGGCCACGATCTCAGGCATCAAGAGCCGGAGCCCCGAGATCATCGTCGAGGCGCTCGTCCCGGATTTCCGCGGCGAGGAGAAGGACGTCCGCGTGATCGTCGACTCGGGCCTCGATGTCTACGCGCACAACGTCGAGACGGTTTACCGCCTTCAGTACCGGGTGCGCGACCCGCGCGCGAACTATCATCAGTCGCTCCAGACTCTCCGTTACGCGAAGGAGTACGCTCGCGCCCGGGGCCGCGAGCTTTTCACGAAAAGCTCGATCATGCTCGGCCTGGGGGAGACTGACGCCGAGCTCGAGCAGGCTTTCGAGGATCTTCGCTCCTACGGCGTGGACGTGCTGACCCTGGGGCAGTACCTGCGCCCGTCGATGAAGCACCTGCCGGTCGAGAAGTTCTACTCGCCGGAGGAGTTCGATCGCCTCGGCAAGCTCGCCGAGACGAGGGGTTTTCTTTACGTGGCCTCGGGCCCGATGGTTCGTTCGAGCTACCGGGCCGGGGAATTCTTCTTGCGCGGCGTGATCGAAAAGCGCCGCACTGAAAAAGTGTCCGAGAAAATTGAGAGGGAGAAAAGCAGCAATGAAATTCACGCTTCCTGAGTTGGGTGAATGCGTTCACGAAGGCGAACTGGTGAAATGGAAAGTCGCTCCCGGCGACATGGTCAAGTACGACCAGCCTCTCTGCGAGATCATGACCGATAAAGCCACGGTCGAGATCCCGTCGGCGTTCCAGGGCAAGGTTCAGGAAGTGCACGCGAAGGAAGGCGAGACGGTCCACGTCGGCCAGCTGCTCCTGACCTTCGAAGGCGCGGCCGCAGAGGCTTCCGCCGCCAAGACCGAAGCTCGCAAGGCGCAGGCGCCCGCCGCGGCGCCTGCTGCCGCCGGCAACGGCCACGCTCCGGCCCCCGCCAAGGCCCCGATCCAGACTCCATCGCGCGCTCCCGCCCCGGCGGCTGGCGGCGCGATGGCGATGGCCGCGCCCTCGACCGATCCGGCGACGCGCCCTCTCGCCGCGCCGAGCGTCCGGCGCATGGCCCAGGAAAAGGGAGTCGATCTCGGCCGCGTGACGGGCTCCGGCCCCTCGGGCCGCATCATGCGCGAAGATCTCGAACGCGCGATCACCGGCGGTACCGTCGCAGCTGGAGCCCCGACCTTCGCTTACGCTCGCAAACCGGCGCCTGCCGGGAGTGAAGAGCGCATCGCGATTCGCGGCCTTCGCAAGAAGATCTCCGAGAAGATGCGCCTTTCGAAGGATCGCGCCGCTCACTTCACCTACGCCGAGGAGTGCGACGCCACCGAGCTCGTCAAGCTCCGCTCGATGGCCAAGGAGATCGGCGCCCAGCAGGGCGTGAAGGTGACCTACCTGCCTTTCATCATGAAGGCGATGGTGGCCGCGCTCCGCAATCCGAAGTTCGCGACGATGAACTCCAATGTCGACGACGAGAAGCACGAGATCGTGGTCAAGCACACCTACAACATCGGCCTTTCGATCCAGACCGAGGATGGCCTCACGGCCCCCGTGGTCAAGGCGGTCGAGACGAAGACCATCCTCGAGCTCGCCCGCGAGATCGAGGACCTGGTCAATCGGGCCCGGGCGAAGAAGCTCACGACCGAGGACTTCCAGGGCGGCACGATCACCCTGACGAACGCGGGAAGCATCGGCGGGCTGTTCGCGACGCCGATCATCAACTATCCCGAGGTCGCGATCCTGGGCTTCAACAAGATCGCCAAGAAGCCGGTGGTCCAGACCGTGAACGGGCGCGACGAGATCGTGATCCGCGACTGGACCATCTTCTCGATCTCGCTCGATCACCGCATCGTCGACGGCGCCACCGCCGCCGAGTTCATGAAGACCTTCATCGGCTACGTCGAGAACCCGACGCTCATGCTGATGGACAGCCTGTAAGAAAGGGTGAACGCCATGGCTACCGAAACCGCTGATGTCGTCGTCCTGGGCTCCGGACCTGCCGGATACGTCTGCGCGATCCGCCTCGCTCAGCTCGGAAAGAAAGTCACCGTCGTCGAGCGCGAGTACATCGGCGGGGTGTGCCTCAACGTGGGCTGCATCCCGTCCAAGGCGCTGATCCACGCCGGCACCGTGTTCGAGCGCATGAGCCATCTCGACGAGATGGGCATCTCGATACCGGGACAGCCCAAGCTCAATCTCGGCAAGCTGATGAAGTGGAAGGAACAGGTCGTCGGCAAGCTGACCGGAGGCGTGGGCCAGCTTCTCAAGGCCAACGGCTGCACCGTCGTGAGCGGCGAAGCGAAGTTCACCGGCCCGAAATCGATGGAAGTGAAGGGCAAGGGCGGCACCACCACCCTGAACTTCAACCAGTGCGTGATCGCGACGGGCTCGCGCCCGTTCTCGCTCCCGGGCTTCGACGTCGACCAGGACAAGATCCTCGACTCGACGGGCGCGCTCAGCCAGACAGAGCTCCCGAAGACGATGATCTGCATCGGCGGCGGGTACATTGGTCTCGAGCTCGGCACGTTCTACGCGAAGGTGGGCACGCAGGTCACCGTCGTCGAGGCGGCGCCGAACCTGCTTTCCGGCGTCGACCCGGACCTCACTCGCGTCGTGGCCAAGCGCCTGGACAAGCTCGGCGTGAAGGCGGTGTTCCAGGGCACCTCGGGGATCATCTCCG
>CAYZKI010000346.1:2146-3337 GCA_964478745.1 uncultured Bacteriovoracaceae bacterium | reverse complement strand
AACGTGACCCGGTCGCCGAGCTCGACCTGGAACTCGACCGAAACCCAGCGCGCCGCGTTCGCGAGGCCCTCGGTGAGCTTCTTGTTCCCGGAGTCGGCGGCGGGCGCCGCGCTATGGGCGATCCGGACGTCGGTCACCTTGGCCCCGACGAACTCCTCGCTCGCCAGGAAATCCTGGACCGCCCTCCGGCCGCGCGTCACCTTCTCCTGGTCGAGGATGTCGCCCTTCGCGATACCGCCTCTCTTCAGGAGCTCGGGCCCGAGGTCGTCCCAATACTTCCTGAAAGCGTCCCCTTTGAGTCCCAGGGAGGAGAAGCGAATCTCCGAGACGCGGGTGGGCTTGCCCTCGACGACCAGGAACTCGATCGCGCTCTCGACGGCCCCCGCCTTGCCCTTCCGGCGGTGGAGCTTGCTGGTGATCGTGACCTGCTCGTAGCCGTGGATGCGGTAAAGCGCTTCGAGGTTCTCGGCCGTGCGGATGATCTTCGCGCGCTCGAGCGCGTCACCCGGCGAGATCTCGAGCGCGGCCTCGATCTCCTGCGTCGGAAAAACGGTGACGCCCGTGACCTCGACGCGGTCCACCTCGATCTTCGCGGGATCGGGCGCGGCCGGCGCCGCTGGACTTCCGGCTAGCATCGCCAACAGCGCTGCTGCAAAGCCCAGGGTCCGCTTCACCGCTTACTTGAACCTCTTCTGCAGCTTGAAGTCGAGGCCGTAGGAGTTCCGGTTTCGGCTCTCCGTATCGAAGGTCTCGAAGTTGTCCCACACGCCCTGGACGGACACGCCCGGAGTGAGATGAAGCTCGGCGTTGACCTCGCGCTGGTTGTTCGTTCCGATGCCCACCGTGCTGCCGTACGAGACGTCGAGCCTCTGCCCGATGCGCTTCTTCACGACGATCTTCGGGGCGGCCGTGCCGGAGGCGCCGTCCTCGGGCTTCCGGAACACGCTCGTGCCCGCCTGCGTGTTCACCGACTCGTCGAGCTGGATCTGGATTCCCGTCTTGTTCTGGACCTCGCGGTTGAAATCGAGCGAATGGAGAAGCAGCGACGCGGCCTCGCCGCGCTCGTAGACGGCTCGGTCCTCGGCCTTGATCCGCCGCGTTTCCGCGGAAGTCATCCCGAGCGCAAGCAGCGAGAGGATCTCGGGCTCGGGCATCACCGGGCTCGACGCCAGATCCACCTTCCATTTGTCC
>CAYZKI010000346.1:0-2136 GCA_964478745.1 uncultured Bacteriovoracaceae bacterium | reverse complement strand
CAGCTGCACCTTGACCCCGTTGATGTCCGTGCTCGAAACGAGGTTGAACGCGGGGTTCAGGACGGTGGGGCTGTCGAAGGTGATCGTCGCCGACTGGATCTGGAATGCGTGATCCTTGAAGAGCATCCGCCCGTGCAGGACCTCGGCGGACCCGAGCAGCCGCGGCGCATCGATCGTGTTCACGACGGTGACCTTGCCCTTGAGCTCGGCGTCGAAAAGATCGTTCTGGATGAATACCCCCTCTTCGGCGACCGCGTCGATGTTGAGGCGGAAGAGCGGGTAGTCGCTTTCCACCCGCGACTTGGGAGGCGGGGTGTACTTCACCGCGCGAAGCGAGTCGGCCTGGCGCCCGGTGAGCATCTTCTCGCGCGAGACGGCGGACTCGACCTGGATCGAGCCTTCCATCAGGTACGGCAGGCGGTCGCCGTGGATCTTCAGGCCGCCGCGGAGCTTCGCGTACTGGAACGGGTAGATCTTCACTTTGCTTCCGTTGATGCGCCCCTTGAGCGAGACCTGGGGGAAGCGGTCCGCGAAGAGCTCGATGCGCCCGTCGCCGTTGACCCGGCCGCCCGAAAGCTCGGCTTCGATGCCCTGGATCGTCGCCACGTTCTGCTTGAGCTGGATGTTGCCGACCAGGTTCTCGAACGGCGACTCGAGCGCCGCGAGAAGCACCGACCCGCCCTGCAGCGTGATCCGGCCGAAGACGGTGGGCGCCTTGATCACCCCGCCGATCGCGATATCGAGCGCGGCGGTACCGCGCGCGCGGGGCACCGCGGGCGTGAGGAACTCGAGCAGCGACAGGTCGACGTCACCCGAGATCTGCCCGTCGAGCTCGGAGCGGCGGCTCGTGATGCCGACCACGACCGTTCCCTCCTCGCCCCGGAACGCCATCTCCCGCAGGTCGAACGATCCCTGGTTGATCGGAAGCGATACGGCGCGCACGAGCTTGAACGAGGCTCCGCTTCGAGCGAGCCGGTAGTCGATGAGCTCGGCCATTCCCGTGGCCTTCTCCACCTCCCCCGCGTGGAAAGTCAGGTCGAGGTTGCCGGTGATCGATCCGGTGAGCTCGCGGTCCTGGGTCGACTTCGGATTGAGGAGCAGCAGGATCGGCGAGAAATCCAGGCGGCTCAAGCCGATCTTGAGCGAGCTCGGGTTTCTCGCGTCGAAGTCGTAGGAAAGATCGAGGCTGCCCTGCCCGCCCATCGCGACGCCCGTCACCTTCGCGTTGCCCGACGCGGTCCTGATCGAGAGAGTGCTTCCGGGGATCCCGGAGCCGCGGACCGTGGCGTCCGTGACGGCGATGTCGGTGCTCGACCGGATCGAGCCCTCGTGACCCGAGCCGCGGCTCTGGATGGCGAGCTTGCCGCGGATCGGGACGTCCAGGCTCGCGAAAAGATCGAAGTCGTTGAGCTGGAGTTCCGACGTCGCGAGCTCCCAGTCGACGTTGCCGTCGTAGGAGATCTTCCCTGAGATCTGACCGCCGCGCTTCGAGGCCTTGAGGTCGGAGACGTGATAACGGCCCTTGTCGTAGCCGCCCGTCAGGCTGACGCTCTTGAAGCGCTCGCCGTGGAACTCCCAGGACGTCCCGTTCAGCTGCGTGTTGATCACCATCTTCCTGAGATCGAGCCCGCCCGTGATGGTCGCCTTGCCCGTCATCGGCCCCGAGAGCGTGGTCGGGAACCACCAGAGGTCCTTGGTCAGGACGGAGAAGATCTGCATGAAGTCCTGCACATCCGCGCGCGAGATATCGGTCTTGAGATCGATCGACTCGCCCGCCCCGAGATCGAGCATGCCGTCGACCGCGTAGGCGCTGCGGCGCTTGCGCGCCTGCACGTTCTTGAAGATGAGGTGCGACGGCGAGTCGTCCCAGACGATGGTGCCGCGAAGATCGCCGAACTGCAGGCCCAGATAGTGCGCGTTCGAGAGCTCGGTCTCGAAGTCGACGAGAACCTGCGAGCCCGGCCCGTGGATCCGGGCCGTGAGCTGGCCCGAGCCGCCGATGGGGCTTTCCGCGATCATCCCCACGTCCTCGAGCGTGACCGGGCCCTGCGCGACGAGGTCGAATCCGTTCTTGAAATCGAGCTTGCCCGTGACCGCGAACTTCGTCTTCGGCATCGCGACCGTCAGCCCCTGCGG
>CAYZKI010000345.1:0-3356 GCA_964478745.1 uncultured Bacteriovoracaceae bacterium | reverse complement strand
CGGTGGACGTGTCCGATTCGACCGAATGCACGGAATTCCGCGGGTTTCCGCCAGTTTTCCCCGGCACCGGCGTTGCACTCTTAGAGGGCGATGGGAATGCTTAAAATCGTTTTGATCACCGCTTCGATTATCGCTCTTCCTTCGGCTCATGCCTCCAAGACGGAGCGCCGCGAGCCCGCGAGCCTGCGTCTCGTCCGGATCGAGCATGCGAAGGAGCTCCTCGGCAAGCATTACCGCGGCAGCGTGGTGAAGCAGGGCGAGAAGTTCAAGACGGTGCGCGCGTTCATCCGCGAATGGGCGCATGACACCCTTCCCAAGAAGCATCGCAAGAAGGCCGACCTGGTCGCGAAGACCATCGTCGAGGAAGCCAAGAAGCACGAGCTTGACCCGATGTTCGTGATGGCCGTCATCCAGTCGGAAAGCTCCTTCAACCCGGACACCCGCGGCGGCGCCGGTGAGATCGGCCTGATGCAAATCCTTCCCGACACCGGCGAATGGATGGGCAAGAAGGCCGGCGTGGCATGGAAGGGCCCGAAGACCCTTCTCGATCCGATCAAGAACATCAAGATCGGCACCACCTACCTTTCGTATCTTCGCGAGAAGTTCGACAACCACAGCCGCCTTTACCTCGCCGCCTACAATATGGGCCCGACCAACGTGAACAAGGCGCTGGCGAAGGAAGTCTGGCCGAAGGATTACCCGAGGCACGTCATGCACAACTACGTGGCGTTCTACTCGAAGCTCTCCGGCCGCGCCCTCGCCTCGAAAACGATGCCGAAGGCGAAGACGTTCGAAGCGAGCCAGCTGCTCGCCGAGACGGCCACCGACGCGAAGGAAGACGCGATCCCGATGACCGAGCTCGCGGCCGCCATGCCGCAGTCGGATCTCAGCGCGGAAGCCCTCGCGCTCTTCGAGATCTGCGCGGAATAAACCTCACGGAGCGGAAGCCATCTTCCGGGCGTACTCCTCGACGATCTTGAGAGTGCCTGAATCGGTGGCGTAGACGCTGTACCAGCCCTGGGGCTCGTGGGGCGGATCGCCCGTGAACGGATGCCCGGCCCTCCATTCGTCCCCGCCTGACGGCGAGAACGGCCTTCCTTCTCCCGCGTAAGCCCAGAAGTTCACGCCCTGAAGCGGCGATCCCGAGCTGGCCGACTGGACGACCGCGTCGAATACGTCCCGGAAGTACTGGTCGCGCGCCGTCGTTCCCGAGGTCGGGTCGAAGCTTCCCTGATCGCGCGCGATGCCGAACTCCTCGAGCACCAGGGGCTTGCCGAGCTTCGCGGCCAGCGCGACGTGGTCGCTCAGGTACGCCTTCATCCGCGACACCGCGCCCGCGTAAGTGACGGCAGGCTTCGTCGGGTCGTACCAGCCCCAATTCTGCACCCAGATGTGCGCCGTCGCGTAATCGATCGTCGGGTAAGAGTGATTGAGCAGCAGGTCCATCCCCGCGTACGAGGGGAACGGCGTCTCGCCCTCCACTCCCGTCGTGATCAGCTGCTTGGGCGCGAGCGAACGGATCAGCGCCGAGGAGTCCCTGATCCACGCGTTGAACGCGCGCGTTTCCTTCATGCCCCGCGGCTCGTTCGCGAGCTGCCAGGCCATGATGGTGGGATCGTCCGCGTACCTCACGCCGGTGACGGAGTTGGTTCTCCGGAGCAGGTCCGTGACCGCGAGCTGGTAGGACAGAAGGGCCTTCTTGTTGGTGTAGAACTGCTGGACGAAAAGCTGGAACGCGTCCCACGAGCCTCCGGCCGCCGGCGGCGGATACGGGATCGCGCCTGCGCCCGCCCAGTTCAGGTGAGCCGCCATTCCACCTGACCAGTGCCAGAAGTTGGTCAGGACGATCACCGCCCGCATGTCGCGCGCGCCCATCTCCGCGAGCAAGAAGTCGAGCCCCTGCTGGAGATTCGCGTCGAAAGTCGCGGCGCCCGGCTGGCTCGCGGGCTCGATCCTCCACGGGGATCCGGACGGGCCCTGCGAGTGCCCCAGGATGCGGAGGTTGGTGATCCCGCGCGCCTTCATCTGGTCGAGCTCGCGGACCAGCCGCGCGCGATCGCCTCCGGGCCCGGCGGATCCCAGGTTCATTCCCTGCCAGTAGTTGGCGCCCACGAAGCGGTAAGGCTTCCCGTTCAGCTCGAAGCCCGTCCCGCGGACGCTGACGAATCCCGTGGCCGCGCTCGCTGAAACCGAGAGCGAGAGCCCGAACAGCAGTGCATAGAGTCTCATCCGTTTCCCCCCGACCCCTCAAAAGCACCACGGCTCTGGGCATTTGTGAAGATCAGACGTAGAATTGCCGCAGAATGTCGATCCATCCCTGCCTGGGCTGCGGCGCGTGCTGCGCCTACTTCAGAGTCGCCTTCTACTGGCGCGAGGCGGAAAAAGCGCCTCCCGCCGGGATCGAGAGCGTCTACGGCGTGCCCATGGGCCTCGTCGAGGAGCTCGACGACTTCACCCGCTGCATGAAAGGCACGAACGCGAAGCGCGGCGCGCAGTGCATCGCCCTCAGCGGCCGCATCGGGAAGAAGGTCGCGTGCACGATCTACGAGAAGCGCCCTTCCCCGTGCCGCGCCTTCAAGGCCTCGTACTCCGATGGAACCGTGAACAAACGCTGCGACGAGGCCCGCGCCGCCCACGGGCTTCCTCCGCTCGCGCCGAAGGACTGGATCGGCGTGACGGACGGCTGATCCCGCCGCGTTTACACAGGTCTTACATACCCGGGTTGCGTTCTGCACGAGCGATCCACTAGCTTCGTCTCCATGAGAGAGAAGCTGACGAAGACGTTCGCCGCCTGTCTTGTGATCACCGCCCTGGTTTCCGGCTGCGGAAGCGGCGGATCTTCAGGACATGGGGCGAGCATGGCCAGCCAGGAAGGCCGGGGTCCGCTCCTCCCTCACCAGACCGACGCGCTGATCTATGACGGAACGGCGGCGGCGACCGGCGGAGCGGCGGCGATCGAGAGCATCATGGAAGATCGGGGCTGGACCTATCGGACAGTCGGCTCGGGGGAGCTCGATCGCATGACCGTGGACGAGCTCGCCGAGTACGGCGTGATCGTCTGGCCGGGAGGTTACGCCGGCCAGATGAGCAACAGCCTGGCGGCGAAGACCCGCGGCAACATCCAGGCGGCCGTGCAGGAGCGCGGCGTGAGCTTCGTCGGCTTCTGCGCAGGCGCGTTCATCGCGATCAGCCCCGACGCGCGGGCGGGGCAGGACGGCCCCGCGTGGGGCTTCTCGCTCCTCGATCAGGAGACGCTCGACTACTACCACCTGGAGAACGAAGGCATCCCGGACGCGATGGTGCAGGTGAACTTCCCTGACGGAAGCTCGCGCGAGCTTGTCTGGTGGGGCGGCCCG
>CAYZKI010000344.1:0-3363 GCA_964478745.1 uncultured Bacteriovoracaceae bacterium | reverse complement strand
TTCTCGATCAGGCCCTGCGCCACGGCGCGGTCGACGCCCGGCAGGCTGACCGTCAGCGCGACCGAGAGCGCGAAGCCCGGGCCCTTCGGGTTCTGGCCGATGCCGACCTCGGCGGTGACCGACGCGTCGGTCAGGGCCACCTTCTCGGTGCGCGCCACGAAGCGGACCGCGCTCTCGAAGCAGGCGGAATATCCCGCCGCGAAGAGCTGCTCGGGGTTCGTGCCCTCGCCGCCGGGGCCGCCCAGGCCCTTCGGCATCGTGAGCTTCACGCTCAGCGCGCCGTCGTCGGTCTGCGCCTTTCCTTCACGTCCGCCATGTGCCGTCGCCTTAGCCGTATAAAGTGCTTTCATGGTTCCTGAGTACCAGAAGCCCGGGGGAAGCCCAGGGAAATCACCGCCCGCGCGAATCGATCGGCGGACTTCGGATCCTCGAGGAAGAAGAGCGACGGCTCGATCGCCTCGAGCTCCATCCACACGAAGCGATCGCGGGTCTGGATGCCGTCGACGCGGGCGTAGAGGAGCTTCTTGCCGAGCCTCCGGAGGAGATCCGAGGCCTCCCGCAGCGTCCCGGTATCGGGCCAGTCGGGCCGCAAGGTTCCCCCGTGCTCTTCCTGCACCCGGAACTCCCCGGGTCTGGGCGTCTTGCGGATGCAGTGGCTGAACTCCCCGTTGAAGAACATCAGCGAGGTCTCGCCGGTCGTCTCGATCTCGGGCATGTATTCCTGCACGATCAGATCGCGGCCCTTGAGGATGGCTCGGGCCGCGTTCTCGACCCCGTGGCGGTCCCGCGTATCGCAGCGGAAGGTGTCGAGCCCGTTCAACGAAACCGCGGGCTTCAGGACGACGCGCGAGCTCGGAACCCCGGCGACGAGCTCGTCGTAGGCGGGGCGCGACCCGCTTTCAAAATACAACGTCTTCGGGAGGGCCGCGCCGAGCCGCTCGAGATCGAGGAGGTACTTCTTGTTCAGGTTCCAGCGGATCACCTCCGGCGGATTCAGGGCAGGGATGCCGGTACGCTCCACCGCCTCGAGCCAAGTCTCGAAGGCGTGCCGTTTCGCCGGATAATCCCAGCAGGAGCGGAACACCAGGGCGTCCACCGCGAGCGCCGCGGGGTCGACCTGGTCCCAGACGACGGGGGTGACCGAAACTCCCCGCCGCTCGAGCGCTTCGGCTGCGGCACGGTCGTCCGCCGTGAGCTGGGGCTGGCCCTGGTAGGTGACGAATCCGATGCGGGAAAAGGCTGGCATTCCAGGGTTCTACCGAAAATCCGCGAGCAGTGCTAGGGATGGGGCATATGGCAAACAGAATCGTTCGCGCGGCCCGCGGCACGCAGCTTCAGACCAAAGGGTGGCAGCAGGAAGCCGCTCTCCGGATGCTCATGAACAACCTCGATCCCGAGGTCGCCGAGGCGCCCCAGGACCTGGTGGTCTACGGCGGCAACGGCAAGGCCGCGCGAAACTGGGAGAGCTTCGATGCGATCGTACGGACGCTCAAGGAGCTCGAGAACGACCAGACCCTGCTGATCCAGAGCGGAAAGCCCGTGGCCGTCCTTCCCACCCATCCGCTCGCCCCGCGCGTGCTGCTCGCCAACAGCCTGCTCGTCCCGAAGTGGGCGACCTGGGAGCATTTCCGCGAGCTCGATGCCAAGGGCCTGATGATGTACGGCCAGATGACCGCGGGCTCGTGGATCTACATCGGCACGCAGGGCATCGTGCAGGGAACTTATGAAACGTTCGCCGAGGCGGGACGCCAGCACTTCGGGGGCGATCTCGCGGGCCGCGTGGTCCTGACCGCGGGCCTGGGCGGAATGGGCGGGGCGCAGCCGCTGGCCGCGACCTTCGCGGGCGCGGTCTCGCTTAACGTTGAGGTCGACCCGTCGCGCGCGAAACGCAGGCTCGAGACCCGCTACCTCGACGAGTTGACCACCGACATCGACGACGCCCTGAAGCGCGTCGAGGCCGCCCGCAAGGCGAAGCGCGCCGTCAGCATCGGCCTGATCGGTAACGCGGCCGAGGTCCACTGGGAGCTTCTCAAGCGCGGCTTCAAGGCCGATCTCGTCACCGACCAGACCAGCGCGCACGACGAGCTCAACGGGTACATCCCCGCCGGGCTTTCGCTCGAGCAGGCCGCCGACCTCCGAAAGCGCGATCCGAAGGGCTACATCGAGCGCTCGGTGGCCAGCATGGGCCGCCACGTCGAGGCGATGCTCGAGTTCGGCAGGCGCGGCGCGCACGTCTTCGACTACGGCAACAACATCCGCGCGCAGGCGGTGAAAGCCGGCGTGAGGAACGCCTTCGACTTCCCGGGCTTCGTTCCCGCGTACATCCGCCCGCAGTTCTGCGAGGGCCGCGGCCCGTTCCGATGGGTGGCGCTCTCGGGCGACCCCGCCGACATCCGCGTCACCGACCAGGCGCTGCTCGAGCTCTTCCCGGAAGACAAGGGCCTGGCCCGCTGGCTCGCCATGGCCGAGGAGCGCATCGCGTTCCAGGGCCTGCCCGCGCGCATCTGCTGGCTGGGCTACGGCCAGCGCGAGAAGGCAGGGCTCCTGTTCAACGACCTGGTGAGAAGCGGCAAGGTGAAGGCCCCGATCGTGATCGGGCGCGACCATCTGGATTGCGGCTCGGTCGCCTCGCCGAACCGCGAGACGGAGGCGATGAAGGACGGCTCGGACGCGGTGGCTGACTGGCCGGTGCTGAACGCGCTCGTGAACGCCGTGAACGGAGCCTCGTGGGTCAGCCTGCACCATGGCGGCGGCGTCGGCATGGGCTACTCGATCCACTCAGGCATGGTCGTGGTCGCCGACGGAAGCGCGGACGCCGAGTGGCGGCTCACGCGCGTGCTGAACTCCGATCCCGGGATGGGCATCGTCCGCCACGCAGACGCGGGCTACGAGACCGCGCGGAAGATCGGTCGCGGCGCTTTCACCGAGCGTGGCGGCAAGATCCCGATGCTCTGATCGGCGGCGGGCTACTTCGCCCTTCCGCCGACGGCGGCGGCCTCGGGCTTGGCCGCGGGCCGAACGGCGTCCTCGACGAAGACCTTCGAGGCGGCGGTCGCGATCGCCTCGCTCGGGGCGCAGCTCAGCAGCGCCGAAGGGGCGCCGCGAAGAATGATGTCGTTTTCCATGCTGGAGAGCGCGGCTTCGAAGCTCCGCAGATAGGCCCTCTTCGCCTCCCAGAGCAGGCTTCTGAAATCCTTTTCGTGACCATCCAGGATCGCGAGCAGGCCGGTCCTGAAGCGGGCTTCGATCGGGTCTAACCTCTCCTTGATCGCGCTGGATGCGGCGTCTCTCACGCTGACGCCGACGATAGCCTCGAACACAGCGCGCCCGCAGCGGGACGAATCGCGTCCGGCGCAGAGAGTC
>CAYZKI010000343.1:0-3372 GCA_964478745.1 uncultured Bacteriovoracaceae bacterium | reverse complement strand
ATGCAGACGACTTGACCAAGATACTGAAGCTCTTCGAGGCGCGGCTGGGCATGCTGGCGAAGCGGAAGAGCCGAGTCCGTCCGGGAAAGTGGACCGAGCATGACACCGACATCGGCAAGGCCGAGGCATTCAGACGATACGTCGAGGAGGCCGGGCTGAGATACTCCGATTACGTGGATATGCTCGATCCGGATCATCGGCTGATGTCGTTGACCGCCCGGAAGGCCAGGTGCGTGAGATCCCGGCTTCTGTCGTCGCCCTAGACGCAGTTGGAATGGTGGTGCCGAGGATCGGAATCGAACCGATACGACCCTTTCGGGTCCCAGGATTTTAAGTCCTGTGCGTCTACCAATTTCGCCACCCCGGCCGAGGTGTGTTCCTTTAGGGTATCCCAGAAGCGCCTGGGCGTTTCAAGTCAGCTGCTGAGGCGCAGGCGACGGAGCGCGGCGCACGCGCCTGCCGTATCGGAGATGACGTACACATGGAGCCCGGGCGCGCCGTAGCTCTTCAGCCGGTCCGAAAGCGTGAGGAGAGCCTCGATCCCGGCGTCCGGGCCGGCGTTCTCGTCCTCGGGAAGGCGCGCGAGAAGGTCCTGAGGGACTGAGCAGCGGAAGCGCTCGGCCATCCTTCGCGCCTGGGCGCGCGTCTTGAGCAGGCGCGTGCCCGGCAGGATGGGAACGCTCACGCCGTTCTTCGCGCAAAGCTCGAGGAATCGGCCGTAGGCCTCGGGGTCGAAGATCATGTCGGTGATGCCGTACTCGGCGCCAGCCTCGACCTTGAGCTTGAAGAAGCGGATGCGCTCCTCCTCGTTCGGATGCTCGGGGTAGACCGCGGCGCCGATGCAGAAGTCGGTGGCCTCGTTGCCGTCGGCGGGCGGGCCTCCGGGCCTGACCAGGTACTTGCCCTGATTCAGGTCGCGGATCTGCGCGATGAGCTCATACGCGTACGTGTAGCCGCCGTCGCGCGGTTTCCAGTCCGGCTGACCCTGGGGCGGATCGCCCCGCAACGCCAGGATGTTCCGGATGCCGAAGTAGTGGTGATCGATGAGCTGGTTCTCGACATCGTGGGGCGTGAGGTCGCGGCAGGTGAAGTGCGCGATGCACGTCACGCCGAAACGCTCCTTGATGGTCTGCGCGATGGGCAGGCTTCCGCCGCGAAGGCTTCCGCCGGCGCCCTTGGTGACGGCCAGGAACTCCGCGCCGGCCGCGATCAGCTGCTCGATCTGGCCGAGGACCTTCGCCTGCTCCGCGCCGTTCCGGGGAGGGATCACTTCCGCCGAAAACGTGAAATTCCGCCTGGAGAGGACTTCCGTGAGCTTCTGATCCGGTTTGTAGGCGTAGGCGCTGGCGGCGGACATCGTTTTACTGCTGCCGGAGTTTCCTTAGAAAGAGTAGCCGATCGTGAAACCGCCCCAGGGAGCGATCTCGTCGGCGATGAGCGCGTAGCCCGCGATGCGGAACAGGAAGCCCTGGTCCGTGCGGTTCTCATAGCCGACGCCTGCCGAAGCCATGACCTGGCCGGACAGATCGAAGCCGCCGGTCGAGGCCTTGAGGCCGCTCACGCTCTCGGTGAAGACGGTCGCGCCGCCGGTGGCGAAGATCGAGCCCTGTTCGGGAACGAAGTAGTAGTTCACGTAGACCGGGATCGCGCCGACGGTGCCGGCGGAAACCCCGAGCACCTTGGTGCTGATCGAGCCGAAGCCGATGCCAGCGGCGAGGTGATCGTCGACCGCGTGATCGAAGTTGATCGACCAGGTTCCGGCACGCCCCAGGACTTCCGCCGAAAGCGCGCTCGGGTTGGTGGCGCGGGTGTTCTCGGCGAAAGCCATCGAGGGGGCGGAGACGACCGTGAGGAGCGTCGCCATGAGCATCATCATCGTGTGCTTCGGGGCCAGAAAGCGGGTCATTTCAGGTCTCCTTTTCAGGGTGCGAGGCCGCCAAGATATCCGACCTTGACGGCCCGCGCACGTGGTATTTCTTGCGTCACGGCACATCATTCGTAACGATAGCAGAGCATGCGTGTTCCAGGTGGGCTCGAGCTGTCCGTCATGAAGTCGTTGCACCTGATTGGATCGGGAGCGATGCGCGCTGCCGGCTACCAGTGGGAGCTGCGCCGGGCCGGCGAGCAGAGCATGGGTCTCTGGCGCAAAAACCTTCGCAAGAAGGGTGAGGGCGTTTCGAGGCGCGGACCTCGGCGCCTGGTGATGATTCCCGGCTTCGGTGACACGCCGCTTTCGTGGCTTCCGGTCCTAGGTTTGATGCGCCCAGTCGTGCGCAGGCGGTACGACGAAGTCGTGCTTTTCGACTTTCCCGGATTCTCCGGCTTTTTGGCGGAGCATCCGGCGTTTCCGTCGATGGATCTTCTTCTGGAGTCCACGTTCGATGCTTTGGATTCGCTGAGAGCCGATACGATCATCGGGCATTCGCTGGGCGGTTGGCTTGCATCGGCCTATGCGATCGCTTGCGGGAAGGGTCAGAGGCCGTCCCGGACGAGCCGGCGCGCGTATGCGGGGCCCGCGAAGCTCGTGCTCGTCGATCCCGGAGGGACCTTCGAGGATAATCTGAAGCGGGAAAGCTGGGAGCGGATGTTCCGTGATGCGATGGAGCGCGGCTTCGAGGCGCTCCGGCCGCACGTGTTCGGGAAGGAGCCCGTTTGGTTCCGACTCCTGGGCTCGGAGGTGGTGCGCTTCATCACGCGGAAGGAGATTCTCG
Organism: uncultured Bacteriovoracaceae bacterium; assembly: GCA_964478745.1. Classification (GTDB taxonomy): domain Bacteria; phylum Bdellovibrionota; class UBA1018; order UBA1018; family UBA1018; genus CAYZKI01. The sequence continues at coordinate 661 of CAYZKI010000343.1, read as the reverse complement.
AGTTCATGAACTCGGTTTCCGAGTCGCATCTGGTGGGAAACGATCTGCATGAGATCACCGCCGAGACCTGGATCGTCTGGGGCGAGAACGACACGATGATGCCCGCGAGTTGCGCGCCCGTCTGGGCGCAGAAGATCAATTCACGCGGCGGCGACGAGGATGCGCCCAGGGCGAAAGCCGTGATCATCCGGGGTTCGGGCCACAGTCCGCAGCTGGAGCGGCCCGCGACCACCGCCGCGCTGCTGGGGCAGATCCTGGCTGGAACGGAGCCGCACCCGCTCGGGATGCGTTGGTGGAAGATGCTCTAGCAGGCCGGGCGCGGCTGCGCGCGGAGCCGGTTGTGGTTCGCGCACAGGAGCCTGAGGTTCGCGGCGCTGGTTTCTCCTCCGAGAGCGAACGGGAACGCGTGATCGAACTGCAGGTGGCGCGTTTCGGTGCAGCGGCGGCCGGTCGTCCGGTCGCGGTACGTGCAACGCGCTTGATCGCGGGCGATGACGTAACGGCGCACGGGTTTGGGTACGTAGCGCTTGAGGTAGGTGGGGGCGGGGAGCTTTGCTTCGAGCTTGGCAAGCTGTTGCTGCTCCGCTGGCGGAGCTGAGTGCGGGACTGGGTGTGAGATCTGCTCGGTTTTCGGAGCAGGCTTCCGGCGTGTGAGCTCCCG
>CAYZKI010000342.1:0-3392 GCA_964478745.1 uncultured Bacteriovoracaceae bacterium | reverse complement strand
GTGATGGCCTTGTACTGGTCGAGGACCCTCCGCGCAAGCTCCTCGTCGCGTCGCCGAAACATGGGCTGAAGTGCGGCCATACCGCCTTGCTTCTTATCTATGAAAGCGCGGAAGTAAACGTCACGAAGGTACTCTTGAGCCACTTCGTCAACCGGGTTTCTTTGCAGGGATGCGTAGTTCTTTTTGTATTCGAGGATCTCGGGAGAGTTTGCGGTCTTGCCGTCGATCAGGTAGGCCTCGCGCATGATGACGTTCGTCCCGTCTTTGTCGCGGTGCTGAAATATGTAGTGGCCAATGCCCTCTTCGGTCGTGCACTCGATTCGCGCATACATCTGGCGAAGCTTCTTGCATAGGTCGTAGGTGTTCTTGCCGATAGGGGTTCCCCGCGATCCTCCGACCGGGGCTGGAACGTACTCTTCCATGTCGCCCGTCAGGAATCGCATGCGGAGTTTTGGGTTGATCAGCGTCGGGTCGGTTGCTGGATTGGACGGGCTATCATCCAGGTAGCCGCGGAACACGCGAGCCGCCCATTCGCCTGCGGCGGAGTTCCCCATCGTGTCTCCGCCGAATTTCATCTTCGATGTGTGGTCTCTGTACCACTTGCGAAGCGTCCCATCGAGGGCGGTCGGCGACACGGGGACAGCGCCATCCACCGCATGCGGGTATCGTTTCAAGAAGGCTCGAATCACGTCTGGCCCGAACGAGTGACCGACGAGATAGATGGGCTTGCCTTCGATCTTGTGCGAATCAACGATCTCCTTGAGCCACTTGAGGAAGTACTCCGGGTCGTAGAACGCTTCGGCTTTCGGGCCGTCCATGTGGAAGGGGAGGTCGAACGAGACGGCCGAATATCCGGAACGGTGGAGCTCGTCCATTCGAGCCGAGAAGTTGGCGCCGCTCGCCTTCATGGTGCCGGATCCGTGGATGAAGAGGTAGACTCCGTTCTTCGTCGGATCGACGCGTGAAAGCCGTCCCGTCGAGTCGGCGGGTCCTGAGGCGTTGAAGTAGAAGCGCGTCTTGAACTTGGGGTCGTACTCGGAAATTACCGAGGCGTTGCTCGCCATGACCTTTCGGTAATTGATGAACTCACGGTCGTCGCGGAAGTTGGGCGTGGGCTGCGCCCGGAGTTCCCGCTCGACGGCAGACATCTTCTGCCAGAAGCAGGAGGCGATCGGAGTCGAGAGGCCCGGCGCCTTCGCGAGCGCGGGAGCCGCGGACGCGGACGCCAGCGCGAGCGTCAGAATGATGACGGAGATCGATGCGCGCGAAGAGACCATTGCGTCTGCTCTATCGGCAGAGGCGGGGCCCTCAATGAGGCGGGTTGCGGCAAATTTTTCCGGGACTACAGCTCGAGGCCGCGCTCTTCGAGGAGGGCGCGGATCTGCTCGACCAGGGCCTGGTTCGACGAGCGGGAGCGGCGGGTCTCGCGCGTCACGCGGGAGAACTCGGCGAAGTAGAACTTCGCGATCTGGTCGGCGGTCACCTTCTCGCCCTGGTAGGTCCAGTAGACGTCGCGGAAGGGGCCGACCTGCGCGAGGATCTCCTGCGCGGCGCCCATCAGGACGGGGGCGGAGACCGGCGCCGAGGTCGTCGGGTCGTGGCCGTCGATCGCCAGGTTCGTGCGGACGTGCTGGGCGAACGAGACGTGGATCACCCCGTGCGCGGTGTTCGCGATCACGAGTTTGATCGAGTTCCGGAAGATCATGAAGTCAGCCGCGGTCTGGGCGACGTTGTAGAGCTTGATCTCGTTGAACTTGGTCCCGTTGTCCGAGTAGGAGTTGAAGAGGCGGATGCACTCGTTGAACTCCTCGCGGAGCTCCGCCAGGAAGTTGACGGTGCTTTCCTCGACGAGCTGCTGGGGATCGAAGCTCTTTCCGAGCTGCAGGAGCCGCTCGGCGTCCGGATGAAGCTCGGCCTTCGCGAGATCGTGAATCCAGCCGGTTTGGTTCGGCGACGGAATGTTCCGGTAGCTGCCCATGAAACGCTCTCCCCCTGCCTCAAATAAAAGTCCCCGAGAGCTGGCGTGTCAATTGGAACCCCAGATTTTCAATGTGGGCGCCGTTTGCCAGCTTTAGGCTTCCTAGCGAGGCCAGGCATGCTCACCACTGACAGGGACAGCCCCCTGGGTAATTGACTGTCGGGTCCAAATGCGTGTGCACCAGCCCTCGGGGCCCCTCCAGTATAGCCGAAACCGGCCGCGAATATCAAAATCGCGCGAAATTATCGTACGGAGATTGATGCCCCGCGAGTAGCCACGGGCAAGGCCGCCCGAATGCCTCGTCTTTACAGTGGGTTCCGGAAATGACACACTTTTTGTAATGCCTGGCAGAAAGCTCCTGGTCGCGGACGACAGCTTGACTATTCAGAAGGTGATCCGTCTCGCGCTCTCCAACGAGGGTTATGAGATCCAGGCCGTTTCCGACGGAAGCGATGCGGTCCAGCAAATCTCTCTTTTCCGGCCGGACGTCGTTCTCGTCGACGTCTCGCTTCCGGGAAAAAGCGCGTTCGAGCTGAAGCGCGAGATCAACCAGCTCTCCGATCTTCACGACACACGCTTCGTGCTCATGTCGAGCGCCTTCGAGACCGTCGACGAGAGCCAAGCCGCCGAAGTCCGCTTTCACGGGCGCCTGACCAAGCCATTCGATCCCGCGCACCTGCGCCAGGTGCTGAACGACGTGATGACCGAGCTCACGCAACGCCGCGAGGGCCCGACCCAGTCGACGATCACGCGTCCGCCGCCGCCCCTTCCGACGTCGCCTTCGCGCGAGCCGACGCGCGAGATCCATCGCGAGGTGACGAAGACCGGCTCGATCTCCGCTCCGCCGCCGCTCCCGCCGACGCCCGTGATTCCCCCGCGCCCGGCGGCTTTCGTCGGAGGCAACGTCAGCTCCGCGCCTCCGCTTCCCATTCGCGAGAAGACCGGTTCGATCTCCGCTCCGCCTCCTCCTCTGCCGCCGGTTCCGCCCATGGAAGAGTTCGAGCGCCCGCCGGAGGTCATGGACCTGAGCGCGCACCTGGTTCCGCCTCCGGAAAACGACGACATCAAGCATCTGACCGAGTCGACGATCAAGATGAGCGGCCTTCTCGATGGCGACACGGGGCAGGCTGCGCCCCCTCCGGTTCCTTCCGCGGCTCCGCCGGTCCCCATGGCCGACGAGTTCGGCTGGAGCGTGAACGAGCCCTCGCTGAAGCCGCCTTCGCGCGCGCTCGACGACGGCGGAACGAACTTCGAGCTCGATCTCCGCTCGGGCATCCAGACTCTCGAGATCGAGCACACGCCTCCGATCCCGCCGCCCGCGCCTTCGGCGCCGCCGGCAGGGGCAAGCCTGGCGGCCGCGCGTCCCGCTCCGGCCAGCCGGACGTGGCCGACGTCGGAGTGCGCATGACGTCGG
>CAYZKI010000341.1:0-3419 GCA_964478745.1 uncultured Bacteriovoracaceae bacterium | reverse complement strand
TCGGCTTCCTCGTCGAGTCGACCGAGAAGCGCATCGAGAAGGACCAGCACGGCAACGACGTCGAGGTCGAGGTCGACAGGCGCGACAACTTCGTTTTCAACCCCGAGCTCGGGATCAGGTCCGAGCTTCGCCCGTTCGGCGTCATGTATCCCTCCGACAACACCTGCGCCTTCATCGATCGCAGTATCTGGTGCTATGACATGCACCAGCTTCCGACCGGGAAGATGAAAACGCGCATGGCGATCAGCAAGCCCTGGACCTCGGGCGATCCGCAGTGGCACGTCGTCCAGGACCAGACCTGGCTTTCCGAATCGAGCCTCTTCGGCGCGATCTCCGGCGCATCGAAGTACTACGATCCCGCCACCCAGACCTTCTACTGGTGGAAGTTCGTTCCCGTGGGCTCGAGCGGGGATCCCGAGGCGATCTGGCTTTCGCTCGATCTCAATGCCGGCATGGTCACGCCCTTGTTCTGGGTTCCGCTTCCGGGGGCGCAGGAGACGCCGAGCGCGCAGCCTGTCCCGGGAACCTCGAAGTTCGTCTTCTGGCAGCACACGGGCACCGCGCGCAACGCGAACGTCGTGATCGCGGACGTCGCCGCGAGGACGTCGAAGGTCGTCTATCGCTCGCGCACCGACATCGACACGCTCTCTTTGAACGGCCGCCACTCGGTGAGCCCGACCCACGTGCCCATCGGCAAGGTGAGTCGTGGCTCGAGCGAGGTGATCCTGATGCTGGATCTGCGGACGGATCGGGTGACCCCGGTCCTCCCGCCCACGTCGAACTGCGATATCGACGAGTCATCCCTTCACGTGACCGGCCCGAACCGCGCGTATGTGCTCGCGAGCGGCTGCGGCCAGGGTTCTTCGGGTGGCTGGTACTCCTACTCGAGGCATCTTTACGAGTTCGACTTCAGCGACCTTCTCTCCGAATGGACCGACCTGGGCGAGGTAGCCCGGATCATCTGGGCGCGCGACGGGAAGTCGTTGCAGGCCTTCGACTATACGCGTGGAAGCGAGAAGGCATTCTGGCTGGAACCCTGAGCGCGACGGTCAGATCACCGCGGACTCGTGAAGCTCCAGGCCGCTCCGGAAGCGGGAGGCGGAGTATCCGCTGGCGTCGAGAGTCTCGTAACGGCCCTTGAGCAGAAGCTCCGCGAGAAGCAGCCCCGCCGAATAGCTCTGCATCACGCCGTGGCCCGAGAACGAGTGCGCCTCGAAAAGCTTTCCTTTGCCCGCGAGCGCTCCGTCGATGACTTCGCCGATGATCGCGCAATGGTCAGGCGACATTTCGTACATTCCGGCCCAGCCGGTCATGTGCTTGAGCGCCTCGAACCGCGTCGAGCGCTCGTAGAGAGGCGCCCAGACCTTCTCCATGAAGAACGCCTCGCCGTCGTAATCGAAGTTGAAGCCGCTCGGCTCGTCGGGCGTCGCGTAGCCCGCGAGTCCGTTGCCGCCCTCGGGGTGGAAGTACACGCCGCTCGTGTCGACGATCATTCCGTAGTGCGAAAGATCCACGTCGCGGCAGTCGAAGATGCAGACCTGCCGGCGGACGGGGGCGCTGGGGGAAGCATATCCGAGAACGCCCGCCACCTTCGTCGACCAGGCGCCCGCGCAGTTGATCACGCGCCCGGCTTCGTAGGTGATTTCCGCGCACGGGACGCCGGCGCTTTCGGGGTCCTGGCCTCTCAGGATGGCGACTTTCTCCTCCTGCGTCGGGGCGCGAGAGAGCTTGCGCGCGCGAACGAGCACCTTGCCGTTCGAAGTCTCCGATCCCGTGCACAGGACTCGGTCGTCGAATCTCGCGCCCGCCTTGCGGGCCTCGTCACGGAAGTGAAGCTTCAGCAGATTCGGGTTCACCAGGCCGTCGCGAACGCCGTAGACCGCGCCGGCGAGGTCGTCCGTCTTGTCGATGAACGGGACTTTCCTTGAGAGCGCCGGCAAGTCGAGCGCGTCGACCTGCCAGCCGAGGCTGTTCTGCAGGTCGCGCGCCTTGAGCGCGGCCGGCAGGGTCGATGGCGTCTGGAGCCAGAGATAGCCGACGTCACGATATCCGACTTCCTTGGCGTGACGGGCCAGGTAGTCGATCGTGAGTTTTGACATGAGGATATTCAACGGCTGTTGCCAAGTGCCCCGCACGCCGCCCGCGTTGAGCTCGGAGCTGCTGTGGGTGCCTTCGAGGTCGAAGTCCACGACGCGGACATTCGACACGCCATTTTGGGCGAGGTGCATGGCCACGGAGCTGCCCACGAGTCCGGCGCCAATGATGAGGATTTCTACGGGCTGTTTTTCCATCGCGATCTGGCCTTTTCGGGAACCTCCTAAGGAATAGGGGCATTTGACGCATCTGTCTATAACTTAAACAGGACGGCCCGCGGACCGGGGGCTCCCCTCGAACCCAATGGGGAAGGATCGGCCCGAGGCGCGGCACCCGCCTTGCTTTAATCCACCCTGAGAGGCGCTGGCGATTGCCGTCTTAGGGCGTCGCCTCGATACCGATATGTTCGAGATCGCTGCACTTTACGCTGTCGGAATCATCATTTGCGTCGTCGTTTTCGGGCTGGCCTGAAATTCCATTCCCCCACAAACTGATCTGAGATGAGATCGGCAAGCGATCTGAGCCTGATTGCGCTCACCGAGGGCGGTTTTCCGCGGACCTGGGAAACCCTGCGCGCACTGGTCTCCGAGGGCGTGGCCCCGGGAGCGGTCGCCGGCGTTTGGGACTCCCGCGTGCCCGATTCCGCGTGGGTGGCGGCGGTGGGGAACCGCAGGATGGCGCCCGGCCCCCAGCCTCTGCCCATGACCGTCGACACGGTCTTCGACCTCGCCTCGATCTCCAAGGTCTACGGGACCGCGACTCTCGCCGCCCGGCTGGTCGACCGCGGCTGGCTCCAGTGGAGCACGCCGGTACAGGCACTTTTCCCGGGCTACGCCCACCCGCGAATCCAGGTCCGCCACCTGCTCTCCCACACCGCGGGCTTCGCCGCGTGGGAGCCCTATTACGAGAAGCTGAGAGCCGCGTTCGCGCCCGCGCCCCTGTGGAAGGTCCCGGTCGCCGACCGGCAGGCGCTGATGCGCGAGCTGATCCTCGAGGTGCAGCCCGAGGCCGCGCCCGAGACGCGCGCCGTCTACTCCGACATCTCCTTCCTTCTCCTGGGCTTCATGCTCGAGGAGGTCACGCAGATGCCGCTCGATCGTGCCGTCCAGGAGCTCGTGTGGAAGCCGCTGGGCTCGGAAGCCTCGAGCTACCGCCGGGTGACCCGGTCCGTGGAGAAGGCCCGCGACCCCGAGGTCGCCGCGACCGAGGACTGCCCTTGGCGCGGCGGCGTGCTGCAGGGCCAGGTGCACGACGACAACACGTGGGCGATGGGCGGCTACGCCGGGCACGCGGGCGCGTTCGGCGACGCGCGCGACCTTCTGCAC
>CAYZKI010000340.1:0-3447 GCA_964478745.1 uncultured Bacteriovoracaceae bacterium | reverse complement strand
GGGCGACAAGATCAACCACGCGAACTTCGGCGACGGCATCGTCGGCAAGCTCATCTATCCGAACAAGATCGAAGTCATCTTCCGCACCGACATCAAGGTCCTGATTTACGCCGGAACGCCTCACACGTTCATGGCTTGAACGAGAACTTAGGAGCTGATCGCATGAAGAAACTGATCCAGGCCGTGAAGGCCATGGCCGTCGTGTGTCTTGTCGCCCACGCATCGAGCTGCTCGAGCGGACCGAAGCGGACCACGCCCGAGCTCTCCAAGCTCGAAGGCAAGAAGGTCGCTCTCGTCGAAGTGGAAGCCGAGCCGACGGCGCGCCGGATCGTCGAGGTGGCTCTCGTCAATCAGCTCGTGAAAGCCGGGACCTTCGAGCTCATCTCCAAGCAGGACTTGGAAGCGGCGCGCACCAAGCCCGACACGGACCTGACCGACAAGCTCGAGATCGCCCGCGCCGCCGGAGCGGATTACGCGCTGACCGCCAAGGTTCTCGAGTTCGACGGTACGACCCGAGAGGGATACTCGAAGGAGACCGTCGAGGACTCGCAGCTTGCCGCCGAACGCGGCGAGAAGGAGCGGATGACGGAGCGGGTCTACAAGGTGAAGTCGCTGACCGGCAAGGTGCGGGTCGAACTGACCTTCGTCCCGGCGGGTGAGAAGGACAGCCCGGATCGCCGGAGCGCCGTCGCCGAAGCCGATGAGGTGGTGACGGCGGAAGCGAGGACCGGCGCGGCCCGGCTTCCGCCCAAGATGCGCTTCCTCGAGGAGCTGACGAACAAGGCGTTCGCGAGGTTCTTCGAGACTTATCGGGATTGATTTCGGACGCGCTCGCCCTGATCCTGGGAAGATGAAGCACTTTCTCTCCCTCGTTTCGCTCGTCGGCGCATTCGCGTTCCCGCCTCCTGCAACGGCCGCCCCCGGGAAGACCAGCCTCGAGATCGCGCTGCCCGGAAAGAGCGCGGCGTTGACCCTCGACCAGATGAAGGCCAAGCTCAAGGTCTCGAAGATCGAGATCGACGATCCGGTCTATCGCGCGAAAAAGGCCTTCGACGGCTTCCTGCTGCTCGACGTGCTCAGGCTCGGCGGCTGGGAAGGCTCAGGCGACGACGAGATCGTCTTCGTCGCCGCGGACGGTTACTCGCCGAACACGACCATCGCCAAGCTCCGGGCCAACACGGCCTATCTCGTTTTCCAGGAACACGGCACGCCCGGGAAATTCGGTAAAGTCGCGCAGGGCAAGGCCATGGTCTCCCCTGCTCCCTTCTACGTGGCGTGGGCGGAGGGAAAGGCACTCGAGCACGAGGTGCCCTGGCCCTACCAGCTCGTGAAGATCGAGATCGTCAACTTCGCGCAGAAGTACCCGAAGCTCTATCCCGCCGAAGCGAAGGCCGACTCCGAGGCCATGCGCGGCTTCACCGTCTTCAAGAACGAGTGCCTGCGCTGCCATTCGGTGAACCTGCAGGGCGGCGATCTCGGCCCCGAGCTCAACATCCCGAAGAACATCACCGAGTACTGGGACGAGGACCATCTCAAGGCGTTCATCGTCGATGCGACCAGCTATCGCGCGAAATCCAAGATGCCCCCGTTCAAGCACCTCAAGGAAAAGCAGATCGACGAGCTCGTCGAGTACCTCTCGTACATGAAGAAGCGGAAGATGCCCTGAGCGGTCGGCCCTACGCCGATCTTTCCTGCGGCCGGCGCGTGCCCTCGCGCAGGAGCGTGGGCACCCAGTCGCGGATCTCCTCGAGCACGAGCGGGCTCAGCGACTCGTCGCCCATCTCCTGATCGGTGCCGGGGATCAGCCGCGACGCGGTCTGATCGCCGTAGCGGATCTGGTGGTGGTGAATCGCGTCGAGAAAGCGATGGTACGGCATGGAGTGGAAGGTCGGGTCGCCCGTGCCGTGAAGGAGCAGATAGGGGCAAGTCAGGTTGTTCAGGTGAATGACCTTCGCGCTGGGCGCGAGCAGGATCGCGGCGCCGGGCGAGCGTACGCCGAAGAAGTCGTAGTAGGCACGGGCGATCAGGTCGGCCTCCTCGCGCATGCCGACCAGGACGGTGTCGTGGGGCGAGACTCCGGGATGGCGCGCGCTTCTCGCGTAGGCTTCGAGCTTTTCGGCCAGGCTGAGCTCGAGCCCCGGCTCCTTCAGGGCAAAACGGAAGGTCGCGAAGCCGAGCTCCGTGAAGACGCGGCTCAGGTCCCTGAGGAAATTCCGGATCCTCAGCGCCGTGGCGTTCCCGTTCAGATCCTTGGCCCCCGCCGGGGGCATGAGGAACGCGAGCGGCGCCCCTTCCCTGCCTCCCGGGACGCGAGCCTGCCGCGGGAGGTCCCATTCCATCTGAAGTGTCCGTCCCGAGCGGAGCGTCAGCGTTTCCATCGCTGAATGCGCGTGCAAGTCCCGTGTCGCGCGCATGCCCGTCCTAGATCGATGTCTTCGACAGAGCCTGCGCCCCGGCTTCCGCGCGGTCGAGCGGCGCACTGCAGGTTCGTTGATGGCAGACGAGCCATTTGCCCGGAGGGTGCGCCGCGTCCTTGGGTTTTCTGAAAACCTGCGGATTCACCACCGCGGCGTCCGATCCGTCTCCGGAAACCACGACGGGCCCCAACGCGTCGAGGCTCGCGGCGCAGAGCAGCTCGCCGAAGCCGAATGGATTCCGCACGCTCAGCGCGTGGAGCGGCGCAAGCTGGCGCTCGAGGTCCGCGTCGAAGCGCTGTCCTTGGCCGTCCCAGTCGATCTCGGCGAGCGCCGACAGGACGCCGAGCACCACGGAAGTACCCGAAGGAATGGCCTGGTCGTAGAGGGCCTTGGGGCGGTGGATCAGATTCTCGTGCCCATCGCTGGTGAAGAAATACCCCGGAGCATCCGGGTCTCCGAAATGCGCGAGGATCTCGCCGATCCAGGACGCGCAATGCCCGAGCGCGGACGCCGTTTCGGCATCGTCACGCGCGAAGCGCGACCGGTCGAGGGCGGCCATCGCCATGAACGCGTAGTCGTCGAGGTAGGCGTTGAAGCGCGCACGGCCGTCCTTGTGCACGCTCCAGAGCCTCGGGCCCGGAGCGGCCTGCGACATGCAGGAGACGACGAAGTCGAACGCGCGCCCCGCGGCCTCGCGGGCACGCTCGGCAAGCGCCGCCTGACCGCCGCGCGCCAGCGCCTGAGCTGACCAGTAAAGCCCGCTGATCATGAGCCCGTTCCACGAGGCGAGCGCCTTCTCGTCCCTGCCCGGCCTGACCCGGCGCTCGCGGTCCTCGAACAGCTTCTCCCTGGCCGAACGAACCAGGAGCTCCGTCTCCTCGGGCGAAAGGCCCAGGGAGGCCGCCACATCGTCGATCGGCCGAGTGACGGCGAGCACCGTCTTCCCGTGCTCGAAGTTCCCTTCCGGCGTCACGCCGTACCTGAGCGCGAAGGCCTTCGCCTCGTCCTCGGTGAGGGCGCGCGTGAGCTC
>CAYZKI010000339.1:0-3452 GCA_964478745.1 uncultured Bacteriovoracaceae bacterium | reverse complement strand
GCCCGTCGGCGAGTGGCTGGCGAGCACGACGTCGGGGGACTGCGCCTTCAGCACCTGGGCGGCCGCCTTGGCGTAGCCTTCGGCGGTGTAGAACTTGAGGGCGGGGTCCTGGACCACGTGCACGACCTTGGCGCCGTACTGTCCGAGCTCCTTGGCCAGGTCCGAGACGCCGTCGCCCATCAGCAGCGCGTGCGTGTCGTTGCCAGCGGCTGCCGAGGCGCCGATCAGCTCGAACGTGCCCTTCTTGAGTTTCCCGTCGCGATGTTCAGCAATAACGAAAACTTTTGCCATGATCAGATCACCTTTGCTTCTTCGTGGAGCAGACGAACGAGTTCCTTGGCCTGAGTGGCAGGATCACCCGCGATCTTCTTGCCGGCCTGCTTGGGCGGCGGGAGCTGGTAGTTCTTGTAGCGGACCTTTTGATCGCTTTCGGAGGCGCCGACATCGGCCATCTTGAGCGACTTCACTTCCTTCTTCTTGGCCTTCATGATGTTGGGAAGGCTCGCGTAGCGCGGCTCGTTCATGCCCTTCTGGGCCGCGATGAGCGCGGGCGTCTGCACTTCGATCATCTCGAACGCGCCGCCTTCGATCTCACGCTTGCACTTGATCACGCTCCCGGCGAGCTCGGCGGTGAGCGCGACGGTCACGTAGGGAAGGCCGGCGTACTCGGCGACGAGCTGGCTGACCTGGGCCGCGCCGTCGTCGATCGCCTCCTTGCCGCTGAAGACCACGTCGATTTTGGGTTCCTTCTTGAGGGCGCCTGCCAGGGCCTTCGCGACGAGATTGCTGTCGGCTGATTCCGGGATCTCGACGTGGATGCCGTTGTCGGCGCCCATCGCGAGCGCCGTGCGGATGGTCTCGACGACGCGGGCGGGGCCGGCGGAGAGCACGGTCACGGTGCTGCCGGCGTTTTTTTCCTTCCAGCGCAGAGCCTCTTCGACTGCGAATTCGTCATAGGGCGACATGATCCACTTGACGCCCGTCGTATCGATGCCGTTGGAGTCGGCAGTCAGCTTGATTTTGGTTTCTGTATCAGGGACTTGCTTGATGCAGACGAAGATGTTCATGCCCCAGGTAAAGCACATCCCGGAGGTTGCTTCAACGGACTACTGGTTCGGGGATCTGGCCCTGGCGCCGGGCGCGACGGGCTCCTGCCCTTTCGCACATCCTCCCGCTTCGCGGGAGGAGCGCTTCACGCTTGTGCGAACACGCCGGCGCCAGGGCCAGATCCCCGAACCCGCAATCCCTGGAACCAACTTCCCGGAGAGAGAAGACCGGGGACTGAACTGTCCGAACGCTCGGACAGCGCGGCGCGTCGTCGCTTACGAAGTGAGGATCGACGCGACTTCGCGCAGGACCTTCTCGTCGGAGCAGAGCGTAAAACGGACGTAGCCTTCGCCGGCCGGGCCGAAGCCGTTGCCGGGGGTCGAGACGATGCCCTTGTTTCGGATGAGGTCGAGAACGAAATCCTCTGACTTCACCGACTGAGGCAGGCGGGCCCAGACGTAGAAGGTGGCTTCGGGCGCCTTGCAGCTCAGGCCCATCTTCTGGAGGGCGGGGACGAGGATCTCGCGGCGGCGCTGATAGATGGCGCGAAGCTCCGTGCAGAAGGGCTCGGAGTTCTCCATCGCCTCGATGCCGGCTTCCTGGCAGGCGTTGAAGATGCCCGAGTCCACGTTGGTCTTCACCTGGGCGAGGCCATCGATGATCTTCTGGTTTCCGACGACGAAGCCGACGCGCCAGCCGGTCATGTTGAAAGTCTTTGAAAGGCTGTGGAACTCGCAGCCCACGTCCATGGCGCCCGGCGCCTCGAGGAACGAGGGCTGCTTCTTCCCGTCGAAGAAGATCTCGGAGTACGCGTTGTCGTGGCAGACGATGATCTCGTGCTTCTTCGCGAACTTCACCACCTCGGTGAAGAACTCGATCGACGCGCAGGCCGAGGTCGGGTTGTTCGGGTAGTTGAGGAAAAGCAGCTTCGTCTTCGGGCCGCTCTTCACGAGCTTCTCGAGCTCGCCGAAGTCCGGCAGGAACCCGTTCTTCTCCTCGAGGCGGAAGCGCATGGGCTTGCCGCCCGCGAAGATCGTCGCGGCGTAGTAGACGGGATATCCCGGATCCGGGACCAGCGTCGCCTCGCCCGGGTTCACGAACGCGAACGGGATGTGCGCGATGCCTTCCTTCGAGCCGATCAGCGCGAGAACCTCGTTCTCGGCGTTCAGCTTCACGCCGAAGCGCTGGTCGTACCACCGCGCGACGGCCTTCCTGAACTCGAGCATGCCCCAGTAGGACGGATAGACGTGGTTGGAAGGCTTGCGGGCGGCGCGATCGAGGCGATCGATCACGAACTGCGGCGTCGGAAGGTCGGGGTCGCCGATACCGAGCGCGATGAGCTTCCTGCCCTTCTTCATTTCCTCCTGCTTGATCTTGTCGATGCGGGCGAAGAGGTAGGGCGGAAGCTGCGTGAGACGGCTGGCGACTTCAAACATGGGCTTTCAACTCCTGATAATACGAATCGATTCCGAGAAGGCCCGGTTGCGGGCCGCGGGGCTTGCTCGCGAGCCAGAGGCCGGCCTGGATGGCGCCCCGGGCGAAGATCGAGCGGTCCTGCGCGAAATGGCCGAACACGAGCTTGTCGGCCGCGCCGTAGAACGTGGCCTCGTGGTCGCCGATCACCTCGCCGGCGCGAACCGCCGTCGTGTGGACATTGCCGGGACCCGCGGGCGAGATGGCGCGCTGGATGGAGATCGCCGTTCCGCTGGGCGAGTCCTTCTTGTGCCTGTGATGGACCTCATGGACGACCGGCGTGTAGCCCAGCTTGTCCAGGACCGGCGAGACCTGCCTGAGGACGTCGAGCAGCACCATGACGCCCGTCGAGAAGTTCGAGGACATGAGCGCGGGCGTCAGCTTGGCGAGCTCCTCGAGCTCGCGGCGGTCGTCGATCTTCCAGCCGGTGCTGCCGATCACGAAAGCAGGCAGCGCCTGGCCCTTCGCCGCGGCCGCGCGCGCCGCCTGAGCGACGGGCTTCATGGCCTCCGGAAGGGAGAAGTCGATGACGAGATCGGAGGCGAGGGCCGCCTCGGGCGGAGTTCCCTTGTCCGCGCGGACTTCCACCCTCGCCTGCCCGGAGAACTCTTTCTCGAGGAGCGCGCAAACCAGGGTTCCCATCCGTCCCTGGGCGCCCAGCACCGCGACGCGAACGGGCGCGCTCATGCCGGCGTGCCTTTCCTGATCCCGCAGCGCTCGAGCGACTTGCGAAGCCTCTTCGCCGTGTCTTCGGACACCGTCGTCAGGGGCGCGCGCACGCGGGCGTCGCCGAAGCCCATCTCCGACATGGCCCATTTGATCGGGCCGGGGTTCGACTCGATGAAGAGGTCGCGGAAGAGCGGGTAGTAGCGCTTGTGAAGCTCGGTCGCCCGGGCGAGCTCGCCTTTCTCCATGGCTTTCTGGATGGCGAC
>CAYZKI010000338.1:0-3467 GCA_964478745.1 uncultured Bacteriovoracaceae bacterium | reverse complement strand
GGTCTCAGCAATGACGTGCTTCGGGGTCGTCTGACCCCGGTGGCACTCCATGCACCAGCCCATCGTGAGCGAGGAAGCCTGGTATACACGGTCCATTTCCTTCACGTTGCCATGGCAGGTTTCGCAGGAAATCCCCTTCGCCACGTGGCGCTTATGCGGGAAGTAAACGAAATCAGGCAGCTCGTGAACGCGGATCCACTAGATGGGCTTACCTTCTTTGAAGGCCGTGTGGATCTTCTGGATGTGCGGGCTGTCGAGCTTCACGACCGAGTGGCAGTTCATGCACACGTTGAGCGCGGGAACGCTCGCGTGGCGGGATTTCTCGACCGACGCATGGCAGTACATGCACGGAATCTTGTTATCCCCGGCGTGAACCTTGTGACTGAAGGGTATGGGCTGTTCGGGTGCGTATCCCTGATTGGAAGCAGAGGGGAAGTACTCGACAGCGGCTGCGCTCGCGCCGACCAAAGCCAGAAGCGCGATCGCCACACCGACCTTTTTTCCAGTAGCTGAGATGCCTTGCATGCTGTGATCAGTTATTAACGCGGCTCACTTGAAGATACTAACAAAAAAGGAGACCGGCATCGCGTCAGTTTCAGATTTCGATCAAGACTCTCCGACGAGGGCCGGGCGAGTTGTGTCTGGCCAGCGACATGCTAGTCTCGGAGACAACAAGGGGGAATCGGCGCATGGAACGCTTACCGATCTCGGTCTCGGCCCTACTGTCCCTTCTCTTGGTCCTCGCCTCGCCGGCGCCAGCGGACGCGGCGGCGAACGCAGCGAAATCAATTCCCGCGAAGTTCGGATTATCTCCTGATAACAGCCAATCCCTGCTGATCGACACGATCTCCGCGGCCAGAAAGTCCCTGGTCGTGAACATCTACGAGTTCGACAGTCCGATTATCGCTGACGCCATCATCGATCGGATCAATGCCGGGGTGAAGACCAGTCTCCTTGCCGAGACCAAGCTCGCCAACGGCGACTTCGCGGAGCCCATGAGGAAGACCCTGCGTCGAATCCTCACCGCCATGAAGCGAGGCAAGGGCCACCGCATGTTCCTCAAGACGGACAAGACCCGCTATCGCTTCAATCACGCGAAGTACGTGATCGTGGACGGCAGGGACGTCCTGGTTTCGACGGATAACTTCAAGGAAAGCGGCCACCCCGAGCCCGATACGATCGGAAACCGGGGCTGGGGCGTGGTCGTGAGCGATACGGCTCTCGCCCGGCAGCTCAAAGCGGTCTTCGACGAGGACACCGATACTTCCTACGACGACGTCGAACAGGTGACTTCGATCCCCTCGGGCGGCCGGAAGAGCTCATCGACCTCCCCCCAGGTCCATCGGCGGGTGCCGTCGATCCCGGTCGAGACCGGAGAGATCGACTCCGCGGAGCTCGTCACGGCTCCGGACGCGCTCGACGCCCTCATCGACCTGTTCCAGTCCGCCGCGAACAGCCTGGAAATCGAGTTCATGAGCCTTCCCCCCAACTGGGGCTCGAACCAGAGCCCCCTGGTGGAGGCGATCATCGAGGCCGCCGAGCGCGGCGTCGATGTCCGGGTCCTGCTGAACAAGCCGTTCGGGTCGGATGACCTCAAGAACATCGAGACGGCTACGCTTCTCGAGACCCTGGGTCAGTGCGAAAGCGGCCTGAACCTTTCGGCCCGCATCATCGACACGAACGAAACCGAGGTGAAGATCGTCCACAACAAGGGGATCCTCATCGACGACGAGATCACGTTCGTGAGCTCGATCAACGGAACCCAGAACTCGGTCACGAACAACCGCGAGGTCGGCGTGGTCCTTCATGGGGTCGAGGCCGCCCGCTACTACGGCAAGGCTTTCGACTTCGACTGGAAAGCGTCGCCCGAGATCGAGACCGAGGCCTGCGCCCGCGGCGCCGTCTCGCTGGGCCAGAGAAACGACCCGACCCAGCTCTTCCAGCTCTATCAGCCCTCTCAGCTGCGATAGGCTCGAGGGCGGGTTCCAGCCTGGAACGGATCGTTGGCCCGACCAGGGCGCGGCGGTTGTCCGCCCACGGGTCCCGCGGCAAAGTGCGGCCATGAGTCGGTTCGCGGTCCTTCTCGTCGCTCTCGGGGCATCCACGGCGTCAGCCGGGACCGCTCCCCCGCCCTGCTCGACGGGCTCGGTCCACCGCGGCCAGCTCGGTCAGGTCTTTTCCTGTGAGTGCCCGGATGATTTCCCCATCCGCGAGGTCTGGGGCACCGGCGTCTACACGGACGATTCCGACCTCTGCACGGCCGCGCTTCACGGCAGCGCCGTCACCCCCAGCGGAGGGCTCGTCGAGTACGAGGTCGTCGTCGGCGAGCGTGAGTACTTCTCCTCGAACCGCAACGGCGTCCGGACCGGCGACTGGGAATCGTGGCAGGGAAGCATCCGGTTCGTGAAATAGCCGCGGCCTCCCGCATCGACCCGCTCCCTCCGCCTCACCACGAGCTTTGAAGGCCGATCGAGAGCGTGTTGAGCGCGGCGTCCGTCAGCAGGAAGTCGTACTGGGCGCGCGAGAGGTCGAGCGTGACGAACGTCCGCGACTTGCCGATCTCGAGCCCGCGGATCTCGTAGCCCAGGCCTCCCGCGAGCTCGCTGCTCCCGAACGAAAGCTGCTTCCTGTCGTCGATGATCGCCGCGTACTTGAAGTACAGGAAGTACGCCGCGCCCGGGCCTCCTCCGCCGCGAGCCATGAGAAAGAGCTGCGGCCCCGAAAGCTGCTCGATCCCATAGGTGCTGCCTTCCGTGCTCATTCCCCAGAAGTACCAGCCTCCCGAAAGCGAAAGCCTGAGCCTGCCAGGCGACCACGGGATGGTCCAGCCCACGCGGCCGTTCACGCCGTAAAAGAGCGCGGTCGGCGTCGTCGCTGGCGAGCTGAAAAGGGAGAACGCGTTCGCGTACGCGCTTAATCCGAGATCGAGCTTCCCGGGGACGACGAAATAGCTCACGCCTCCCTTGAAGGTCATCGCCGTTTCGCTCAGGTCGACCACGCTCCGCGAAGAGCCTGAAAGAGTGACCTGCTGGAAACCCAGCGAGGTGAATCCCAGCCCCGCCGAGTAACCCCAGCGCTTCGAGGTTTCCGCGGAGCCGGCGTACCGGAGCAGGTAGGGGCCCACGCTCGACTTTCCGACCGCAAGCGAGAACCTCCGCTCGGTGGCGGCGCCGGCGACGCGCGTGACGTAGGCTCGCCGGCCTTTGCCGGCGTTCGCGGCCGTGAACTCCGGGCTCGACTGCGGCGACCAGGCTCCGTCCTCGGAGAAGGTGACGGCGATCCGGACGCGATCGTCCCCCTCGGCGGCGCAGTGAACGCCCACGTACTGCGGGGACTCGCTCGAGTCGGCCGCTCCCGTCACCAGGACGCCGTTCTGCTCGCAGTCGGGATGAACCAGGAACGAGCGTGAGTCGGAGGACACCCGAAGGATCATCCCCACGCGCCGGGCCGGGCCGTTCGGCTGGGCG
>CAYZKI010000337.1:0-3479 GCA_964478745.1 uncultured Bacteriovoracaceae bacterium | reverse complement strand
AAAGGTCTCTCTTCAAAGGACCTGGGCCTGGACTCTGGGCGCGCTTTCGCTCGCGTCGCTCATCGCGGTCGTCATCGTGGCGAAGATCCACGGAGTCGCGCCGGCGGTCGAGATCCGATCCCAGCTGACCCAGCTGGTCGAGATCGTTTCGCAGTCTTTCCCGGCGGCGAATCAGGACGGAATGGATCCGGCGACGTTCAAAGAGGAGCTCCTGCGGGAAGTCCCTTCAGTCGTTGGGGTTTTCGCCCTGATGCTCGTTTGGGCGAACATCGCGGTGGCCGCCCGGTTCCGGACGGCGCCCCGGACTGACGAAGGGGGAGTGAATCTTCCCAGCATCCGGGCATGGAAGGCACCGGAGTGGCTTGTCTGGCCGACCATCGCGGCCGGATTCCTGCTGATCTTCGATGCGGGCCCGGCGAGCGTCGTTGCCCTCAATGTCTTCAAGTTCATGATGGCCCTGTACGCGATCCAGGGGCTGTGCGTGATGTCGTTTTTCATGGAAGCTTGGAACCTCCGGGGCGGGCTACGCCTGGGGATTCTGGTGGCGACCGTTTTGCTCATGTTGCCGCTGGTCTTAAGCCTGGGCTTCTTTGACCTGTGGTTTGACTTTCGTAGTAAGTTCAGGCAATCGTAGCCAAATTACATAATTTTTCGGAGAGAACATGCTCGTTATTTTGCGTGAGAACGTTGAGAATCTGGGACACATCGGCGACGTCGTGAAGGTTTCCGACGGCTACGCCCGCAACTTCCTTCTCCCGCGCAACCTGGTCGTCGCAGCCGACGAATCGAATGTGCGCGCGATCGAACATCACAAGAAGGCGCTCGAGAAGCGCCGCCTCGCTCAGAAGAGCGCGGCCGAAGAGCTCGCCAAGAAGCTCAACGAAGTTTCGCTTACCCTGCATCGCAAAGTCGGCGAGCACGACAAGCTCTTCGGCTCGGTCAGCACGTCTGACATCGCCGATGCGCTGAAGGCCGCGGGCTTCACCGTTGAGAAGCGCGCGATCCACCTCGATCATCCGATCAAGAGCCTGGGCGTGCACCCCGTCACGATCCGCCTCGAGCCGGAAGTGAGCGCGTCGGTGAAGGTCTGGGTGGCTAAAGAAGAATAATCTTCTTTAACTCATCAGGGCACTTCGGATGTTGGGGGAAGACCGAAGCCGTACCAGTGATCGCCACGCCGGCGTTCCTGGGGGGCGTGTACCTCCGCACAACCTCGAAGCCGAACGCTCGGTCTTAGGCGCGATCCTTCTCAATAACGAAGCGCTGCACCGGGTGGTCGAAGTCGGTGTCGAGCCGCGCGATTTCTACCGGGATGCCCATCAGAAGATCTTCGAAGCGCAGATGGCGCTCTCCGAAAGGGGAGAGCCGCTCGATCTCGTCACGCTGACGTCCGCGCTGCGCGACCGCGGATGGTTCGACGCGGTCGGAGGCTCGGCCACGCTCACCAGCCTGTTCGAGGACACGTTCGCAGTCGGGAACGTCGCCTACTACGCGAAGATCGTCCGCGAGAAGGCGCTCGTCCGGCGCGTGATCGAGACGGCGGCCGAGATCGCCGTCGAGGCCTACGACGGGGTCGAGGACACGGAAGCCTTCATGGACGAGGCCGAGCGGAAGATCTTCTCGGTCGCGGACACGCGGCTGACGAAGACCTTCGCCAGCATCCAGGACATCCTCATCCAGAACATGCACTCGATCGA
Source organism: uncultured Bacteriovoracaceae bacterium (assembly GCA_964478745.1). Classification (GTDB taxonomy): domain Bacteria; phylum Bdellovibrionota; class UBA1018; order UBA1018; family UBA1018; genus CAYZKI01. The sequence continues at coordinate 1,782 of CAYZKI010000337.1, read as the reverse complement.
GGAGCTCGCCGAGAAGAAGAGCGACGTCATCGGCCTGTGCACGGGCTTCACGGACTTCGACCGGCTGACGAGCGGCCTGCGCGCCGGTCAGCTCATCATCATCGCGGCACGTCCCGCGATGGGTAAAACGTCTCTGTTCCTCTCGGCCGCGCAGAGCATCGCGCAGTCCGTGGACGCGCGCGGAAAGCCCGTCGTCGGCATCTTCTCGCTCGAAATGTCGCAGGAGGAACTTGGCTTCCGACTGCTCTCCGGGATGGCGAAGGTCGATGCCAAGCGCCTCAAGATCGGCAGACTCGCCGAGCGCGACTGGCGCAATCTCGCTCAGGCCGCGGACGCGCTTTCGAAGTCGAAGATCTTCATAGACGACTCCGGCGATCTTACCGTCATGGACATCCGCGCCCGTTGCCGGCGCCTGCTTTCCGTCGAGAAACGTCTCGATCTCATCGTGGTCGACTATCTTCAGCTGATGAAGGGCTCGAAGAAGGCCTCGAGCGGCGACGGATCGCGCGAGCGCGAAATCTCGGAGATCTCGCGAAATCTGAAGTCGCTCGCGAAGGAGCTCAAGGTTCCGATCATCGCGCTGTCGCAGCTGAATCGCGGCGTGGAAAGCCGGCCGAACAAGCGTCCGATGCTCTCCGATCTCCGCGAATCCGGCGCCATCGAGCAGGACGCCGACATGGTCGTCTTCATCTACCGCGACGAGGTCTACAACAAGGAGACCGAGGACCGGGGCATCGCCGAGCTCATCGTGGCGAAACACCGCGCCGGCGAAACCGACACGATCCGCCTGGCCTGGCTCGCGGAGTTCACTCTCTTCGCGAACCTCTCGGGTGGCGCGAGCACGCCTGGCACGCCGATCCTGCCCGCGCGGCCGGATAAGGGCGATATTTCGCTGTGATGGGCACTGAGGAAGCAGGCTGGAGTCGCTTCCTTCGGATCAGGCGGCTATATTGGCTGCTTTTTTTCGGCATAGTCCCTTTCGCGCTTCTTCTGGCTTGGATTGTCGCCAGACTGGAGTTGCCTGACTGGGCGATCATTCCTCCTCTAATCGCCTGGATGGTGACCTGGGTCGCATTCGGATGGATGCGCATCGCCGTGCGTTGCCCTGAGTGCCGCGAGAATTTTTACGTGATCTGGAACATCTTGGCGAGACGGTGCTCGAATTGCGGAGCAAGCCCGCCGCTCAAGTGATTGCTCCGCTGGCGGAGCTGTTGACCAGCAATTCAGTTCGTTATGGAAAGTCATGGATCGACAAAGGAGCCTGCCGTTTGACCTGGGAAAAGCTGAAGCGGCGTGACTTCGTCTACCAGGCGCTATGGCTCGGCTACCCGCCGTTCGTGATCCTCCTTTTCATCGCGAACCTGATCTGGGGGCCGAGCGGCTGGTTCGCGCTCCCGGCGATCGTCTGGTTTGCGGCGATCGGAGGCGTCACGATCATCCACGCCATGACGGACTTCCCAGTCTGCGGGGATCTCTACTTCGAGAGAATCGGATTCACCCTGGCCTGCAAGCATTGCGGGGCAAAGCCGCCTTCGATCTGATCGCTCCGCCAGCGGAGCTCCCGTCGGTCACCAGCAGCGGGTGATGGTGTAATCCTTACGGTCGACGAAGCCGCCGTTCAGCTGGCGCTCGGTCCAAAGCGCGTTCGAGGTGCCGTCGCCTGTGGCGAGCTCACCCCGCATCCCGTTTCCGCAGTCGTAGGAGAAGAAGTAGCCCGCGCTTCTTCCGTGCGCGGGCGGATCGTACTTCTGGGTCACCTGGCAGGTGTTGAGCGCGTGGCGG
>CAYZKI010000336.1:587-3489 GCA_964478745.1 uncultured Bacteriovoracaceae bacterium | reverse complement strand
CCGTTCTTCCGCGCGAAAGCCGAGGCGATGCGGACCATCATGCGCCGGTACAGGAGCGTCCGCATCTTGGGGTTCGTGGCGAGCGCGATCTTTTCCTGGAGCTTGCCGAAAGGCACGACGTGCAGGGGTTGGGCCTCGGGCTGGAAGCGATTGACCACCCGGACCAGGTCCTCGACCTTCTCGAGCACTTCCTCGCCGACGAACGGCGCCCCGTAAAAGTGCAGGAACTGCACAGGAGAGCCGCGCCGCAGGATCTGGACCGCAGACACCGGCGAGTCCAGGCCGCCCGAGATCAGCGCGAGCAGCGTTCCCTGGCTTCCCACCGGCAGCCCGCCGGGGCCGGGAATCTTGCGCGTCCAGAGATACGAATGCTTCTTGTGAAGCTCGATGCCGATCGAGAGCTCGGCGTTCTTGAGGTCGACCTCCATCCGAGGGAAGGCGTCCTTCACGGCGCCTCCCACGATCTTGTCGAGCTCGGGGCTCGTCTCCGGAAGAGCCTTCTCGGTACGGCGGGTGCGCACGCGGAACGACTTCGGGACACCGTGGGCCTCGACGTAGACGCGGGCCTCGTCGATCGCCGCCTGGATCAGGTCCTTGTGCGTCGTAGGAACGGTTCGCAGCACGCTGAAGCTGGTCATGCCGAACAGGCGCGAGAGGGTCTGGATCGTGGTTTCGGTCCAGGGGGCGTGAACGATGATCCGGCTCGGCGCGCGGCTCACCTCGATGTTCGCGTCCTTGCCGAGCGCCCTCTTGAGCATTCTTCGCGCGTTGATGGCGAGGCGGTCCTCGAACCAGCCGCGGTTGTCGCCCTTCAGAGCGATCTCGTGATACCGAAGCAGGATCGACTGGCGCTCGCTCATTGAACCTTCGCGCGTTTTTGCGCGGCTCCGGCAGTCGCGCTCTTGCGCGGGCCGGTGCCCAGGAGGCGGGTCATGAGCTCGAGCGAGTCCTTGAGCGCGACGACGAGATCGCTGGCGTCGCCCTCGCTGATCTGGTCGGAGAAGCTCACGCGGATGGCGGAGCTGTGAATGTTCGCGGGAAGGCCCATCGCGCAAAGCACGGCGTCGGGCTCCATCTTCTGAGAGCTGCACGCGCTTCCCGTCGAAACGAGGAAGCCTCTTTCCTCCAGGAGCTTCGACAGGGGGCCGGACGGCATGCGGGGAATGCTCAAGCTCACGATGTTCGGGGACGAGCCCTTGGGCGAGTTCCAGACCACGGTGTCGCCGAGCAGGCCGTGCTTCACGAGCTCCTTCTCCAGGCGCTCGCTGAGCTTCGAGCAATGAGCTACGAACGCGCCTTGCTTCTCGACGGCCTTCTTCGCGGCGACATGGAACCCGGCGATGAGCCCCGCGTTCTGCGTGCCGGAGCGAAAGCCCGATTCCTGGCCGCCGCCCCACAGGACGGGACGAAGCTTCTCCTGGAGCGTCTTCCTGTTGAGTACGATCAGGGCGCCAACGCCTTTCGGGCCCTCCACCTTGTGGGCGGAGATCGAGACGAGATCGACGGACGAGGCGGACTTGGGAAGGTCGACCTTGCCGAACGCCTGGACCGCGTCGGTGTGAAAAACCGCGTTGGGCGCCTTGGATTTCACGATCTGCGCCAGCCGCTCGACCGGAAGGATCGCGCCGGTGATGTTGTTGACCTGGTGGATGCTGACGAGCGCGGTTTCCGGCGTGAGCAGTCTCTCGAGCGCAGCCTCGTCGATCTGGCCCGCGCTGTCGACCGGGAGGAGCTGGGCGTCGATCCCGAGAGCTTTGAGGGACTCGACGGTCTTGCGCACGGCGGGGTGCTCGGTGGCCGAGGCGAGCACGCGAATCGGGCATCGCTTCTGCGCGAGCGCCTGCATCGCGACGCCGTACACCGCGAGATTGTCGGCTTCGCTTCCGCTTCCGGTGAAGATCACCTGCTCAGCGTCGACCTGAAAGTGGCTCGCGAAAAAAAGCCGCGCGTCCCGGATGGCTCGCGCGGCCTGTTGCCCGAAAGCATGGGCGGAAGACGGGTTCCCGAAGTCCTCATGGGAGTATCGACAGATCAGATCGATCGCCTCGGGACAGCAAGGCGTCGTCGAAGCAGTGTCAAAGAAGAGGTACTTTTTGGGCATCTGTCACCGCTTGTCGCATAGGCACTCTGTCGAGTCTACGATCACTTCTAAACCTGATTGTTAAGTAGTATTAACTTTATACAGTGCTTAGCTATTGAATATTACAGCAGAATTTTAACCGCCTGTAAACTAGTTGGCCGACGTGAAAAATAGTTGTGCAATTTAGTCAGGCATGAGGCAGAATGATCATTATCAGTACATGTGAGGGTGACCGACGCCGTACACGGATCAGTCACCTGAAGGGGAGGCCGGGAGCGATTCCGGCCGACGAAGCAGAAGATCCGAGGAAATTTTCCCGGGGGTTCTGCCGATAGAGCTAGGGAGAAGGGGTCATATGATTAACTGGGAAGAGCTGAAACACATCCATGTGATTCGCAAGCTGGAAGACATCCTTGCGACTTGGTTCAAGACGGACATCTTTTTCGTCGACGAGCGCGGCCAGGTCCGCAACTACGATCCGCTGGATCGGCAGCGCGAGTTCAAGAACCCGCTTTCCGCGAGCCTGCTTCCCAAGGACAAGGGCCGCGCGGTCGTACTCAAGGCTTTCGCGGACGCGAATGAGCAGGCGTTCCGCAGCACCGAGCAGCACATGATCGTGAACGGTCCGTGCGGCGTCGAGAAGATGGTGGTGTCGCGCATCGCCGTCGGGAACGACTTCCTCGGAAGCGTCATCGCTTACTCGTTCACCGAGAAGGCGGTCGACAAGGATTCGGGCCATAAGGCCCGCCAGTCGCTCGAAGGCCACGGCGTCGACGGCGAGTCGTTCGAAGCGGCCGCCGCCCGTCTCCGTCCGCTCAGCGA
>CAYZKI010000336.1:0-577 GCA_964478745.1 uncultured Bacteriovoracaceae bacterium | reverse complement strand
GAGAAGAAGTACTTCCATGAGCTCGTCGATCTCGTCGCGCAGGAAATCGTGACCTTCCACACGGAGATCACCAAGCGCGAGGAGCGCATCAGCGCCCTGAACAACCAGCTCGGCAACCGCTACAGCTACGACTCGATGATCGGCAAGTCCAAGCCGATGCAGGATCTCTACTCGCTTCTCGACAAGATCAAGAGCTCGGAATCGACCGTGCTCGTGCAGGGCGAGAACGGTACCGGTAAGGAGCTCATCGCGCGCGCGATCCATTACAATTCGCCGCGCAAGGACTTCCAGTTCGTGACCGTGAACTGCTCGGCGTTCAACGAGAACCTCCTGGACAGCGAGCTCTTCGGCCACGTGAAGGGGTCGTTCACCGGCGCGATCAAGGACAAGAAGGGCTTGTTCGAGGCGGCCGACAAGGGAACTCTCTTCCTCGACGAGATCGGCGACATGTCGCCCACGATGCAGGTGAAGCTGCTTCGCGTCCTCCAGGAAGGCACGCTGACCCCGGTCGGCGGCACCGAGCAGAGGAAGGTCGACGTCCGGGTCGTCGCGGCCACGAACCGCGACCTCAAGGAGA
>CAYZKI010000335.1:0-3500 GCA_964478745.1 uncultured Bacteriovoracaceae bacterium | reverse complement strand
CAGCCTGATCATGGCGGATCGGATCAGCGAGGCCATCGCGCTTTGCGAGCGCTATCGCTCGAAGCCGGTTGCCAACGTCGTTCGCGAAGGCCTTCTCCGCGCGCACCAGCCCGAGGGCCTGATCGAGCACGGCCTGCAGATCGCCGTCGGCGAGGCAACCGACAAGACCACGGCGCGCACGGCCTTCCTGGCGACGATCGCGAACGTTGCAACCCTCCTCGGCCTCCTCGGCACGATCATCGGTCTCGTTCAGTCGTTCGAGGCCGTCGGTAACGCGAACGCGCAGATGAAGTCGGCGATGCTCGCGGCGGGTATCTCGACCGCCATGAACGCCACGATGCTCGGCCTCGGCGTCGCGGTGCCTTGCATGATCGTTTACAGCTACATCATGAACAAGACGAACAGGATGAACGCGCAAATCGATCGCGCGGCGATCCGCATCCTCGATCTGCTCAAGCAGCGCTACTTCTCGCACGAGACGCCGCATCCGAACGATGACGGCAGCTACGGCGCCGGCGCGGCCCAGGTCCGCGGCGGCCACGCTCGCCCGGGCCGGAGAGTCGTATGAACGTAAGCGAGGGCGGCAGTGGAAGCCAGGATTTCGAGCTCAACCTTGCTCCGATCATCGACTGCTTCACTGTCCTGATCACCTACCTGCTCGTCACCGCGAGCTTCATCGCGCTCAACGCGATCGAGGTGGGCGTCTCGGCGAACGGCGAGGCGCCTGCCGAGGCGCAGGCGCCCACGGAGACCCCGCTGAACATGGAGGTGCTTCTCGCCGCCGACCGCAACGTCACGATCAAGCTCACCGGCGGGCCGCAGAACCTCGACATGAGCATCCCAGTGGCGCCGTTACCGGCCGCCGACTGGAATATCGAGGAGATCGTCGCGCGGATAGCGGATATCAAGGGCAGGTACCCCGCGCTCGCCGAAGCGAGCGTCGCGGCCGAGCCGACGGTCAAGTACAAGGAGCTGATCAAGGTCATCGAGTCCCTCAAGAAGCAGCTACCGAAGCTGTTCCTTGCGGGCTGATCGATTCATTGAACGGGGAAGACAGGGGCGAATGTCGTCGAAGAAGGCAAAATTCGGGAAGAGACCGCCGGTGCCGGAGGATATGGCCCTCCAGATCACGTCGATGGCCGACATCTTCATGATCCTGCTCGTGTTCCTTCTGAAGTCCTACTCGACGAGCATCAACAACCTCGCGCCGACCGGGTCGCTGCAGCTGCCCTCGGTTTCGGACAAGGTCAATCACGAGGTGAAGGAGACCGTGAAGCTCGAGATCTCCGCCGACGGGATTCTGATCGACACGAAGCCGATCGTCAGGCTGACGAACTTCGAGTTCGCGCCGACGGATATCGCGGCGACGGGCCAGAACCCGAGTATCTACAATCTTCTCTTCGAGGAGCGCAAGAAGCAGCCCATCCCGAACATGGACTCGAACCTGATCGTCATGGCCGACCAGGAAACCCCGTACTCGACGCTCAAGACCGTCGTCGCTTCCGCGGCGGCCGCCGGGTTCGTCGATCTCCAGCTGGTGGTCGTGGAGCCTGAATGAAGCACCAGGAATTCCTAGTCACGACGATGCGCGGCCGCCGCGCGAGAAGGGTGCTCTGGGACGGGCATGAGCCGCTGCCTCTCGATCATCCGGCAGTCTGGCGCCTCGAGATCGCCGAGGACGGCCACACCGTGCGCGCCCGCGCCGGCGACGGTGACGAGGCGATCGTCGAGTTCACCGACCAGGACATCGAGAAGGGGAACAAGGTTCAGCTCCCGAACCTGACGGACTCGCGGAACAACATCTCGGTTCCTGGCCCGGTGCTCACGCTCAAGAAGCTCGAGCCCATCCGGGCGGCTTACATGCCGGCCATCCAGCCCAAGGGCCCGCCGCGCCCGCCGCAGTTCTTCGTGTTCCAGGGCCAGCGCTATCTGATGGTCGACTACCGCCCGGCCGCGCATTCGTACCGCGGCACGGTGATGGGGCATCCGATCTGGGGTTACGTCCGCAACGAGCTGGGCTACCAGCTCACCGCTTACCGCGAAGGCGTCAGGCTCAAGTGGCCGGCGCAGAACGGCCAGGCCGCGCGCAAGCAGGCCCTGAAGCCCGGCGTGACGGAGTTCGTCCGCGACGCCGATTTCATGCAGGCCACCGTGATGTGGGACAAGCACTGGTGGCGCGTCAACCGCATCCCCACGCCCGAGGCTCTCCCGCTCGACACCTTCGAGGACGCCGACGCCAGGGATCGCCGATGGTTCATGCGCTTCGGCGCGACCGTCATGGCGGGCCTCATCGCGGGCTTCTTCGTCGTCCAGCGCTTCGCCGAGGATTACGCGAAGGTGGAGATCCCGCCCCCGCCGACCACGATCTCGCTCAAGGCGCCGAAGATCATCCCGCTTCCTCCCAAGAAGCCCGAGCCGCCGAAGGTGGCCAAGAAGCCGGATCCGCCGAAGCCGAAGCCCGAGCCGCCGAAGGTGGCCAAGAAGCCGGATCCGCCCAAGCCGAAGAAGAAGCCCGAGCCTCCGAAGGTCGTGAAGAAGCCCGAGCCTCCGAAGAAGGTCGCGAAGCTTCCGCCGCCTCCCAAGCCGCTCCCGCCGCCGAAGCTTCCGCCGGCGCCGGCCCCGCAGCTCGCGGTGAAGAACCAGCCGCCGCCGCCGAAGGTGCAGGCGCCGCAGCTCAAGACCTCGATCGCGCCGCCCGCGCCCGTCGCGGCGCCGGCCCCGAAGGTGGATACCGCGCTCATCCAGCGCCAGGCCGCCGAGCAGGAGCGCGCGCGCAAGCAAGCGCAGCTCGCCAGGGCCCTGAACTTCCTGTCGCCTTCCGTGAACAAGAAGGCCTCGGGCGGCATCTTCACGGATAACTCCGCGACCAAGTACAACGCGGGCGGTCCGTCAGCCGTCAGTGCGGTCGCAGGCGCGAAGGGCCCGTCGGTCCTGAACAGCATCGCCTCGAACCAGGTGCAGGACGGCGTGATCCAGACCACGAACTCGCGGCAGATCGCCTCCGACAAGTACACCGCCACCGGCGGCCGCGGGAAGTCGCTGAACGAGGTGCAGGGCAAAGTCAGCCTGAGCGCGCTCTACGACCCGAACGCGGGCTCGAGCCTGGGCGGAAGCCTGGGCGGCAGCGGCCTCCAGATGAGCGGGCAGGGCAAGCTCGACGAGGAGGCGATCCGCAAGGCGCTCGCGAAGCACCTGCAGCGCTTCCAGTACTGCTACGAAAAGGCGCTCCTGAACGACCCGACTCTCGGCGGGACGATCACCATGCAGTGGACGATCACCACGAGCGGGGCGGCATCGCAGGTTTCCGTCGTGCGCTCGAAGATGCAGCACCCGGGGCTGATCGGGTGCATGACCAAGGAGCTCACGAACATCCGCTTCCCGTCGCCGAAGGGCGGGACGGTGACCGTGAAGTATCCGTTCAGCTTCACCGCTTCGCAGATGTGATTGACGGGCTCACTTGGGCCGGATCAACGGCAGGACGAGCCGGCCTTCACGGCGCC
>CAYZKI010000334.1:0-3502 GCA_964478745.1 uncultured Bacteriovoracaceae bacterium | reverse complement strand
CATGAAGGGGAACTCCAAGCTCAAGCCCCTGGACTTCGCCGACCAGGACGAGTCCGACGCGACGATCGACTTCATCTGCGAGCTGCTGGAGATCTACCGCGAGGAAGTGAACTGCTTCGCGAACGAGCGCGGTGGTCAGACCTACTCGCAGCATCTGGTGGTCACGGAGACGATGCCCGACGGCACGAAGGCGACGATCGATCTTTCGAAGCTCGGAACTTCGCCGTTTCAGCCGAAAAACAGGCCTCAAAGCCTGAAATTGTCCAAAAAGGGCAAGATCGATTTCTGCGTCATCGTCGAGTCGGAAGGCACGGCGAACACGCTCGTCGCGAACGGGATGGCCAAGCGCCACAACTGCATCATCATGGGCGCCGGGGGCGTCCCGTCGAACGCCGTTCGCGGCTGGTCCAAGCTGATCTCCGAGCAGATCAACGTCCCTCTCTTCTTCTTCGGAGACCTGGACGCGTACACGCTCCAGAACATCTACCGCACGCTCAAGGCGGGGTCCGCCGCGAGCCTGATCCGCAACTCCGACTTCTCGGCGCCCGAGGTGAAGTTCCTGGGCGTTCTGCCGGAGGACATCAAGAAGTACGACCTTCTCGCCTATCCGGTGAAGGAGAACGACGCGCAGGAAGTCCGTGCCCTTAAGAAGGCGGCCGACGCCCTGAAGAACGACCCGTTCTTCCAGGACAAGAAGAACAAGGGCCTGGCCGAGATCCTGAACTGGCTGCTAAAGAACAAGGTCCGTTGCGAGCAGCAGGCCTTTTTCAGCGTGAATCCGAAGGATCCTCTCACCGCCGAGAAGATCATCGTCGAGAAGATCAAGCGCGGAAGCTACGTTTGAGCGAGGATCGCGCGGCGGCCCTCGGGGGGCCGCCTAAGCATCCCGGCCTACGGCTTCAGAGCGCAGGTCAGCTGAACTCGCGCCGTATTCGCTCCAGCGGCGCTTGACGGCGCATAGCCGAAGATCATGTTCGCTTCGGGGGCGCCGCCAGTGGTGTCCTGGGCGGAAGTGATGCTGAACGTGCCGCTCTCCGTGTTCGCGGCTTCGATCGAGACAAAGGCCACTCCGGGATCCACGAAGCCGTAAACACGGATCTTGATATCCTTCAGCTCCGGGATCTGCAGGCTGATGTCAGCGCCGCTGGGATCGGCCTGCACGACTTTCGTGCGGGCGCTGACTCTCAGCGCGTTGAAAGCAGCTCTTTCGACGACCTGACAGGCGACTTTCGGCGAAGCGCCGAGGGCGACGTGACCATTCAAAAGCGAGACAAGACCCAAGACAGCGATAGACGATTTCTTCATAGAGCCTCCGTGCGCACCAGATACGGTGTCGCGCAGCGCGAAACAACGGATCGTCAGCCGAGGCGGGTGAAAGTGGTTTCGAAAAAATCGGTGACGTCAGTCGTCGTAGCCCGGCTCGTTCGCGAACGGGCTGTATGTCCAGTACGGGCTCGTCCACGTCGCCGTCTCGAGCTCGAGGCAGCCGTCACCCGGCTCCGGCTCGGGCTGCGGCGTGCAGCGCGGGCTGTTCTTCGGGCACGTAAGACGGAGATGCAGATGATCAGCGTGGTTCGGCCACGGACGCAGCACGCGAAGCGTTTCGATTTCCGATTTGCGCGTTCCGAGCGCGACCGTGTAGTCGCAGAAGGCCTTCTTGATCGCGGCGTCGACGAAGATCCTCGGCACGCGGTTGGTCGCCACGAGTGAACGGATCAGCTCCCAGTTGCGCTCGAGATCGAAGTTGTTGGTGATCTTACCGTTCTTCACGAAGACTTCCGCGAAGCCGTTGTGCTCGACGGCCTGCTCTTTCTTGTTCACGCGATAATAGGCGATATCCGCGTCGAGTCCGTTCTGATGGCTGCTGTGTCTTCCGACGAATCCGCCCTTGCGCGCGGACATGTCGCCGATCTGGAGGCGCTCCCCGTTGGGATAGGCGTTCTTCAGATCGTGCGCGCTCTTCGCGATCACCGCCTGAAGATCGAAAGTGCTCCAGCCGCGGTCACGAGAGAGAAAAAGCTTGAGAAATCCATCGCCCGTGTCCGGGATGTTCATCGCCTGGATCAGACTTCCGCTCGAGTAGAAGCCAATGGCTTGCTCCACCGGGCCTTCCGTGAAATCCGGAGAGATGCTTGCCCGAATAGTTGCGGGATTGGTCAGGGAAACTGCGGAAACGAGAAGAGAGAAGAGTGTGAAGTTCAACCGCATATTCGGCGGTCTTAAACGACACCCCTCTGTTTCCCAAGCTGAAATCCATGACTTAGCGCGTGCATGTAAAACGTTCATGGTGGACAAAAACCGTCCAAGAAAATTTGACTGGGGGGGTTGAAAAATGACGCAAAGTGCGACAGATTCGCCGCCTGAATTTGAGACTTTTGGTCGTGAATTCAGATGAGCATTGGTTCTGTTGTTTTTATAAGACTTTTCATCAGTTGGAAGGGGTTTTTTCATGAGCAGTTTGATTCATCGTTTTAACGAAGGCGGCGCCTTCATGTGGGCGATTCTCGCGTTCGGTATCCTTACCGTCGCGGTGATCGTTGAACGTTTCCAGGCTCTGTACACCAAGATGAAGCTCCCGCCGGCGAACTTCCGCCAGCAGCTCTTGGGCTACATTCAGCGCGGCGATCTCCGTGGCGCTGAAGCGTTCGCGAATTCTGCAGCAGCAGGCACGGCTCTCGGCCGCGTCGTCGCGATCGGTCTCCACCTCCGCAACACCGCGTCCGGTGAAGAAGAGCTGCAGGCTCACATGGACGAGAAGCTCGCGCACGAAGTCTCGGCTCTCGACAAGCGCACCGGCTTCCTCGCGATGTTCGGTAACGTCGCCACCCTCCTCGGCCTCCTCGGCACGATCAACGGGATGATCGGATCGTTCGCCGCAGTCGCGAACGCCAACCCCGCTGACCGCGCGACGATGCTTTCGGCAGGGATCTCGGAAGCGATGAATTGTACGGCATTCGGCCTCCTGGTCGCTATCCCGGCACTCGTCGCGTTCGCCGTGTACCAGAATCGCACGGACCGTCTCGTGACCGAGCTCACGGAAGGCACCAGCGAGATCTACCACGACCTGCTGTTCCTGATCGAAGCCGACCGTACCGCGTCGCCTTCGCCGTCGAAGACCCGCGTGAACGCGGACGGCTCCGTGTCCGTCCCGTCGCCGGCCCTCACGGTCTGATCCGGATTTGAGTTCGTTCTTCTTCATCGTGTTTACCCAGGGTTCCTCGCGGCAATGAGGGCCCTCTTCGTAGGAGCGTAGTATGGCCAGCGCAAACGCAGGTGGACTTGGCGGCGGAAACGGTCGTCGGAAAAGCCTGGATGCGGAAATCAACCTGGTTCCCTTCATCGACTTGTTGTCGATGTGCATCTGCTTTCTGCTCATGACTGCAGTGTGGATGCAGGTTGGCGCCGTTCAAGTGAAGCAATCACATGGAACGGACGCGGCAGCGACGCCGAAAGTCTCCTTCCTGTCTCTTATACACATCTGATGACGTGTAGATCTCGGTGG
>CAYZKI010000333.1:0-3502 GCA_964478745.1 uncultured Bacteriovoracaceae bacterium | reverse complement strand
CTTGTGAACCGAGAGCGGGAGAATGCCGAAAGGCGGCGCCTCGAGCGAGAACTTCGCGGACGGCACCGCGTTCGAAGCCTCGGCGGACTCGCTCTGCGCGCCGGCGATCGCCTGGGTGAAGTCGCCCACCATGACGGGCTGCGGGAACGTGAGATCGGCCATCACCTGCGAGCGCGTCCCGTTCAGGATGAAGAGCGCGGTGCCTCCCGCCGACCGGTTGCGCGTGCTCATCGTGATGACCGACGCGCGGTTGTCGCTGACCGAGCATTCACACTGGATCTCGGCGACGGAAAGAACCGCGGTCAGGAACGTCTGCCAGAAGGAAAGCCCCTGCGCGTTCAGCGGAAGCGCGTCCGGCACCTCGTAAACGACGATCTTCCCCTCGCCCGTGGCATGGAGGCGGAACGGCACCCCGAGGTTCACCTCGATGTGCCGGGTCTGCGCGAGCACGGCCTCGAGCTCGGAGCGTGCGGACTCGGTGAACAGCGGGCTCCGCGGAAGTACGACGGTTCTCCCGCCCTTCGCCCACGCGGTCAGGCGCTGAACGGTCTCGCGCGTGACCACGAATCCCGGGTCGACCAGGATCATGCGCGCGCTCTTCTCGCGAGATACCGCCTCGAGGGACGAAACGAGCTGCGCGCCCGGCCCGAGCCTGCGCGACATCTCTTCCCAGATCTTACCCGCGTTCGACCAGAGATGCGGGGTCAGGTACATGGCCTGCTTGGCCACGCGAAGATCACCCTGTCCGATGAGGCGCGCGAAAACCTCCGCGCGGGCGCGGAACTGGGGAGAGAGCGAGAACCACTCGCGCTCGTCGATCAGCAGCCCCCCGCCCAGCCCGCCCAGCAGGAGCAGGGTCTTGAGGATGAGGAACTGCTTCTCCGAGTCCGCGAAGGTGCGGAAGCCGCCCATCGAGGTCCAGTGGATGTACGGAGCCGAGCGCGACATGCTCGCCATCGAAGTGCGCGCGGCGGCTTCGTCGACCAGCGCCGACAGGCGGAAGAAATCCGCGTGCGCGCCCGAGACCATCTGAAGGAAATGCGAGTACGTGACCGAAGGATCGGCCTCCGGCGTGTGAAGCTCGATCTCGCGAACGGCCGCGCCCGTGGCCTTGCGGCGGACGAGCTGGAAGGTGCGGTTGCGGAACACGTCCTCGGACTGCTGATAGAACCAGCGTCGGTTGATCTCTTCGCGCGAATGGGTCTTCCACCTCCCGGCCGAGGACGGCGAGGGCTCGGTGAACTCGCGCTGCGAGAAGAACTGATCGACGATCTGGCGGTAGGCCAGGCCCGCGGCGCCGGAGTAGTCGCCAGCCAGACCCGAGAACGGGGCCCGGCTCGAAGCGGCGGGCGAGCGGTAATACTTCCAGAAGCTCCCGGTGAGAACGACGGTGAGGTTCTCGAGCAGGCCCGGATGATTCTTGCCGAGATCCGCGAGAAACCCGTCCATGCGGGACAGGAAGCCGTAATAGCGCTTCGTGAACTCAGGATTAAACAACGACGGTAGAGCGAACGAGTTGGGAGCGAGGTTCACCGCGATCGAGCCCTGATCGCTGTGCCTCGCCTGCACATCGGGCTTCGAAAGGACGTCCTTCGGAAGGCCGGAATTCGCATAGTGAACGCCGACTTCGGGCGTGAGGATCAGGGAGACCTGGAGCTTGCGCTCGGTCGCCGCTTGCAGAAAGCGCATCAGGCGGTGCGAGATGTCGGACTCCACCACCTGCCAAGGGACGAACGTCGCGATCCGCGAGACGCCTTGGCGCAGAAGCTCGTTGAGTCGCTCTCCCATTGCAGTGGGCCGGAGCTCCCAGTAATTTACGAGCAGTTGAATTGGATGCGGGTTGCCTTCCCCCTCCGTCATAGATATACGAAGTATGCACGGACGAGTTGGGCAAGTAAAGGAGTCACCTAATATGTGGTTCTTTTCTGACGAGCACCGGATGCTTCAAGACACTGTGCGGCAGTTTGCGCAAAGCGAATTGGCACCACGCATCGAAGCGCTCGATCACGAAGAAGGTTTCAATCGGGAAGCATTTCGAAAGCTGGGCGAGCTCGGTCTTCTGGGGATCACCGTCCCCGAAGCCGACGGCGGCGCCGGCATGGGCGCGGTCGCCGCGACCATCGCGATGGAGGAGATGGGAGCCGTCGATGCCTCGACCACTCTCTCGTATCTCGCGCACTCCATTCTCTGCGTGAATCAGATTTCGAGCAGCGGAAACGCCGAACAGAAGAAGAAATTCCTCCCTGCCCTGATCAGCGGCGAGAAGCTCGGCGGAATGGGGATGTCCGAGCCCGGCTCCGGGAGCGACGCTCTCGGAATGAAGACCAAGGCCGTCCGCCAGGGCGACTCTTACGTCCTGACGGGGACGAAGACCTGGATCACGAACGGGCCCGTCGGCGACACCTTTTATGTCTACGCCAAGACCGGCGAGGACAAGAAGGCCGTCTCGACCTTTATCGTTGAGCGCGGGACGCCGGGTTTCAGCACCGGAAAGAAGTTCTCGAAGATGGGGATGCGGGCCTCTCCCACGGGCGAGCTCGTGTTCGACCAGTGCAAGGTTCCGTCCACCAACCGGGTCGGCGAGGAAGGCTCGAGCGTGAAGAACCTCATGCGCAACCTCGACCTCGAGCGCGTGACGATCTCCGGGATCTCGCTCGGCTGCGCGCGCGCCGCGATCGACTACGCCGCCCAGTACGCCAAGGAGCGGAAGCAGTTCGGCAAGCCCATCGGCTCCTTCCAGCAGATCCAGGAGCGCCTCGCGGAAGCCTCGGCCTGGTACGAGGCGTGTCGCGCGCTCGTCTACAACTGCGCCCAGATGTGGGACCAGGGGCTCATGGGCGGCAAGGAGGCCTCGATGATGGCCGCCAAGGCGAAGCTCCAGTCCGCGCAGATGGCCACGCAGGTCGGCCTCGACGCGATCCAGATCCTCGGCGGGTACGGATACACCCGCGAGTATCCCGTGGAACGCTACATGCGCGATGCCAAGCTGATGGAAATCGGCGCGGGCACGAACGAGATCCTGCGCATCATCATCGCTCGCAGCATGCTGGGCGACGCGGTCGCCACCCAGTAAGAAGCCGCCCGATGGACTTCCAGGAAACCCCGATTCAACAGGAGCTCAGAGATCTCGCCCGGCGCTTCGCCCAGAAGGAGCTCGCGCCGCTGATCGAAGAGGACGAGAAAAACGAGACCTTCCGGCCCGAGCTCATCAAGAAGCTCGGAGAGCTGGGTCTGACCGGCATCCCGGTCCCCGAGGCCTACGGAGGGGCGGGCCTGGGCTACCAGGACTACGTCGTCGCGATCGAGGAGCTGGCCAGCGTGAGCTGCGCCTACGCGATCAGCGTGGCCGTTACCGGCCTTCCGCAGATGATCCTCGCCGCCTCGGGAACCGAGGAGCAGAAGAAGAAGTACATCCCGCGAATGGCCGCCGGGGACGCGATCGGCGCATTTTCCCTCTCGGAAGCCTCGTCAGGCTCCGACGCCGGAAGCCTCCGCACCACGG
>CAYZKI010000332.1:1227-3538 GCA_964478745.1 uncultured Bacteriovoracaceae bacterium | reverse complement strand
CGTTCGCGCTCGGCGGCGAAACCAGCGCCCAGAACCTCAGGCTTCTGTGCGCGAATCACAACCGGCTCAGAAATCAGAACATCAGCCTTCCGGCTCGCATCCCGGCCCACGCGCCCAAGAGGCCGATCGCCGGGCTCCCCAGCCAATAGGAGACCATCAGTCCCCAACGGCCCTGCTCGAACAGTTGCACGGACTGAAGCGCATAGGCCGAGAACGTGGTGAAACCTCCGGCGAACCCCACGAGCAGCACGGTGCGCAGCTCCGGAGAGAGGACGGCCCTCTCGGCGCTCAGGATCCAGATCCATCCGGCGAAAAAGCATCCCGAGGCGTTCACGGCGAAAGTGGCCCACGGGAAGTCCCGCGACGGGATGAGCTGATCCGCCCCGTAACGGCAGAGCACGCCCACGACACCGGCCACCGTGATCCAAAGCAGCTGAGGCATGACACCACGCTAATTCAGAATCGACCGCCTGAACAGAGCTGTGCTAGCCCAAGGGTATGGCGAACGAAATCTACCCCGACACGATCGAGATCATGAAAACCTCGCCCGAGGCGACCCTGCCGACGCGCGCGCACCCGGACGACGCCGGCCTCGACCTCTACAGCCTCGAGGACATCGTTCTCGAGCCGGGCAAGGGAATCGTCACTCGCACGGGAATCGCGCTCGCCATTCCTACCGGGCACACGGGCCTCGTCGCGGATCGTTCGTCCATGGCCAAGCGCGGGATCAAGACCGCGGGCGGAATCATCGACGCGGGTTACCGCGGCGAAATCCATATCGTTCTCTGGAATCTTTCGCGCGAGGCGCACGAGCTCAAGAGGGGCGAACGCATCGCCCAGATGCTCATCGTCCCGGTCAGGGCCCCCGCCGTGAAGGAAGTCCGGGCCCTCAACGAGACCCAGCGCGGCGCCAAAGGCTTCGGAAGCTCGGGGAGATAGCGCTTTCAGCCCCGCCCAGCACGCCTAGGGCAGGCAGATCGTGCTGGTCACGTCCACGTCAGTGAGGCTTGGGCACTCCCCCGGCCGGACAGGAGGGGCGTAGACCGCCTTGATCTCGAGGCTGCAGCCCCGGTCGGCCAAAAGCCAATAATAGCCGGTCTCGGCGCTGATGGAACGCACCGTGGTCGCGCCGTGCGCGCGGAGCTCGTCCCTGACTTTCTGATGCCCGACGACGAAGGCCATCTCCTGGGGAATCCGGTCGAGCTCGTCCCGCGGCGGCGAGCATGCCAGTGCGCTTTCCACGAAAACCAGGCCCGAAATCAAAGCAGTCGCGAATCGTTTCATCCGTCTTTTCTCCGATTCGACCGGACTACGCAGCCGGACCCCGAAGGTCAATTCAATGAAAGCTTGTTCTGTTTGCTGAGTTGTCCTATGGTGCGAGGCGTTAAAGCTCAACCCCCGGGTTTTTAAGGAGTCCAAGATGAAAGCTTCTGTTTACGCTCTCGCCGCCTTCGTCCTCGGCATGACCAGCTTCGCCGCGGACGCGCACGCGGCCGTTCGCAAGTCCCTCCAAAGCCGGGAAGGAACTGAAATCCGTCTCGAGTACGAGCTTCAGCGCTTCGTGAGCAACAGCAACAAGCCCTCGAGCGTCGACTACGCTCAGCCGGTGCAGTTCACCGTGAAGCGCGGCCGCGAGCTCGGCCCTTCCGATCAGGTTCGCGTCGTTCTCATCAATCGCGAGTACTTCACCGGATACTGCGGCCTTTCGAGCTACAACCGTGACCCTCACTACGTGATCGACCTCAACTATCACGGCGGCATGGAGGCTTTCGTCGGCACCTTCGAAAGCGCCCGCCTGATCCTGAACGGCGCCGAAGTCCCGCTGCGCAGGGAAGACCAGCGCGTGCAGGTCCGGGCGAACGGCTACTGCTACAATCTGGTGACCGCGCCCGAGCTCGCCGTCGTCGTGAACGGCCAGTGGCAGACGGACCCCATCAACGGAACCCACAACTTCAAGTTCGACTTCCTGGCGCCTTGATTTCGTGCCCGGAAAGCCGCCCGGCCCGGCCAGGCCGGTCAGCAAACGCTCGCTGGCCCCTCAAGTTGCCTAGCGTGTGGCAGATCGGGTAGGCAAAAAGGGTGAACTTCACCTTGGTGATCCTGATCGCCCTCTTCGCGGCCATCGGCCTTTTTGTCCTCTGGAACGAGCTCCGGAAGTCCACGACTGACCGGGCCAGCCTGAATGAAGGACTGAGGCAGCGATTGAAGGAGTTGGACGGCAAGGGGCCGTTTTCAGGGCATCGAGGCAACTAGGCAGGCTAGGCAACTAGGCAGGCTAAAGGGGCTGGCGCGTATATCGCGCTATAAAATG
>CAYZKI010000332.1:0-1217 GCA_964478745.1 uncultured Bacteriovoracaceae bacterium | reverse complement strand
GTGCAAACCGTCGCGATCTAGCCCTCGGGGAAAAAGCGGCGCGCCAATTCGATATGCGCGATCTCTTCTTCCGCGATTTTTCCGAAGATTCGCGCGGTTTCCGGGTCGCGCTCGAGAAGCTCGGCGTGGAACCTCTCGCCCGCGCGCCTTCCGCGCTCCTCGGCATTGGCCATGTAAACCGCAAAGTCGCGTGCACTCGTGCACGACGTGAGCGAGATCCAAAGCTGGTCAGAGACCCTTCTTTCCTCGAGCGGGATCCCGAGCTCGGTCATCCGGCGGAGCAGCCAGTCCAGGTGACGCTGTTCCGCATGGGCCAGGTTCCGCCAGGCGGAGCGCAGGTCCGCGGGAGCGTCCCCGAACTTCCCGGCCGCCCATTCGAAAGCGTCGCGCGCCTGGATCTCGGCGAAAGCGGCGGCCCGAAGTCGGTCACCCACGCCCTGCATCGTGTGGATGGAGCGCGGCGGCTCGGAGCGCTCGCCCCGGGGCACGACCTGAAACGGGCTCCAGTCCGGCCGATTCTCCGCGAACTCAGGCACTGACGCCACCCATCTTGATCAGCGTCTTGAAGTGAGGCGCCGACACCGGCATCACCGAGAGCCGGCTCTGGCGGATCAGGAGAAGGTCTTTGAGGGATGCCGTCGCCTTGATCCGGGCAAACGTCACGGGCTCGCCCATCGCCTTGAGAGCCTTGATGTCGATCTGGACCCATTCGTTCTTCGGGTCTTCCGGATCGGGGTCGGGATAGGCTTCCTTGATCACCTCGGCCAGGCCCACCACGGCCTTGTCGTCGCCGCTATGGTAAATCAGCGCGAGGTCGCCCTTCCGGGCCGTCTTGAGGAAGTTGCGCGCCTGGAAGTTGCGCACGCCGTTCCAGTGCGTTTTTTTGTCCTTCGTGAGCTGCTCGAAGCTGTAGGTGCCAGGCTCCGTTTTCAGGAGCCAATACTGCGGCGAAGTAGGGGCCATGACCCAACGCTATATCAGCGCTGGCCTTCGGTTGCCAGTGAGCGCACGCGTCCCAGGGGGTCGGCGTCCGGGGATTCGGCCGCCTCCCGGGCCCGCAGGCCCTCGCGGGTCAGCGCGGTCAGGGCCGGATCCTCGCCGGGAAGGGAAGCCTCGAAGGGCTGGGCCTGGATGAGGGTGGAATGTCTTTGAGCGGTGGTCGCCTGGTGCAGGGCCGCGAGGGCGACGGCGATGGCGACGAAGAAGGTCCACAGGAG
>CAYZKI010000331.1:0-3547 GCA_964478745.1 uncultured Bacteriovoracaceae bacterium | reverse complement strand
CGCCGATGTTCTGGCCCTGCTTGGCGCTCTTGTCCTTGTACTGGGTCATGCGGCCGAGCTCGCCCATGTACGTGAAGCAGTTGAGGACCCACGTGAGCTCCGCGTGCGCGGGCACGTGCGACTGGATGAACAGCGTGCACTGGTCCGGATCGATGCCCGAGGCGATGTAGTTGGCCACCGCGGTTCGCGTGAGGAGCCGGAGCTGCTCCGGGTCCTGCCTCACCGTGATCGCGTGCAGGTCGGTCGCGAAGAAGATGCAGTCGAATTCCTTCTGGAGCTTCACCCAGTTCTTGAGCGCGCCCAGGTAGTTGCCCAGCTGGAGGCGGTTGGACGGAGTGACTGCGGAGAGCATCACTTTTTTCATCGATCGAACCTCGTTCAGACCCCTGCGGGGATACTGAAAAGAACTGCCATAAGTTGCAGCGTCGTGTCGCCCATGAATTTGATGGGAGGCCAGAGAATCGAGAGCCCGCCCGAGAGCGCGGCCACCATGAGGATGACCATCCCGTAGCGCGCTATCGATTCGTACTTCTGCATGGCGTTGAAGGGAAGGACGGACTCCACGACCTTGCTCCCGTCCAGCGGCGGAAGCGGGATCAGGTTGAACAGTCCGAGCGCGTAGTTGATGTAGATCGAGAAAAGCGACATCTGGGTGAGCGGCTCCTTGAGGTAGAAGGTGTCGGGCACCCAGAGGTGAAGAGCGACGACCGCGGCGGCCGAGAGGACGGCCAGGATGAAGTTCATCCCGACGCCGGCGATCGAGACGAAAAAGAGCCCCGGCCTGAACTTGCGGAAGCGGTTGGCGTCGATGGGCACGGGCTTGGCCCAGCCGAAGAAGATCGAGCTCGGCATGAGCATGAGCAGCAGCGGCAGCGCGATGGTGCCGATCGGGTCGATGTGCGGGATCGGGTTCAGGGTGAGGCGCCCGTTCTCCTTGGCCGTGTCGTCGCCCCATTTGTGCGCGACGAAGCCGTGGGCGTACTCGTGGAACACCACGGCCATCACGAACGGGACGAACTGCACGGCGAATCGCTGGATCGAGTCTTCACCCATGGGAAACCTATATCCTACTCTCCGCGCGGGTGGAACTTGCGGTGGGCCGCTTTGAGGTGCTCGGGAGTGACGTGGGCGTAGATCTGGGTCGTCGACAGGTCGCTGTGGCCCAGCAGCGTCTGCAGGGATCTCAGGTTCATCCCCGAGTGGAGCAGGTGGGTCGCGAAGGAATGCCTGAGCATGTGCGGCGAGAGCGACGGGAGCCCCGCCTGCGAGGCGAGCTGCTTGAGCACCTTCCAGCAGCTCTGCCGGCTGAGGCCCTGAGCCTCGCGGTCGCTCGGGCGCGCGATGAAGAGATGGTCGCTTCCGGGCCTGAGCCGCGGGCGGTGCCTGTCCATGTACTCGAACACGCGCTCGCCCGCGGACGGGGCGAACGGGGCGATCCGCTCCTTTTCGCCCTTTCCTCGCACGCGGACGTATCCCTGCTCGCTGTCGAGCTGGTGAGTGGTCAGGCCGACGAGCTCGGAGACGCGGAGCCCGGTCGCGTACATCAGATACACCATCGCGCGGTCTCGCGCGCGCAGCGCATCGCCGAGGCTTTCCTCGAGGCCGGGATAGGGCAGGCCCGAGTCGGCCGCGTCGAGGAGAGCGCCGACCTGCGCCTCGGTGAGGAATTTCGGGAGGCGCTTCGGAAGCGAGGGGCTCTCGAGCTTCTCGGTCGGGTTCTGGCGGAATCCCTTCTCGAGGCAGCAGAACTTGAAGAACTGCCTGAGCGCGCTCAGCTTGCGGGCGACCGAGGTGGCCTTCTGCCCCGACGCGTGGAGGTCGTCGAGGTAGCGCTGCAGCTCGCCCGGGGTGACGGAGTCGAGGCCCGAGCCTTCCGGAACGAGCGATTCGAGCCATTGCTTCAGGTCCCGCCGGTAAGCGTCGACCGTGCGGTCCGAGGCGCCGCGATCGATGCGCAGGCTTTCGAGAAACGACTCGATCAGGGCCGAGCGGCCGCCGGAGGAAGGGAGCGCCATCAGGGAATTGTAGCACCCGCCGGGCGGGCCACGGCGTCAAACGTTTGATGCTCGCGCGCCGGGTGCTCGGGGACTCGCTCGCGAATGCCGAAAAGCCCATCGATGAAGCGCGTTCCGGGGCTGGTTTTCGCCCTGACATTCAGCCAGGCCCTGCTCGCCGCCGCGCCCGTCGCGCGCGCCGGCGGTGGGAGCGTCTGCGTCCAGAGGTCGCTCCGCGACGCCATCGACTTCCAGCGTTCGCGCTACTCGGCCAAGTTCTTCCAGCCGGTCGAGGTCGCCTCGGAGCCGACCCGCAGGGAGCTCGGAATCCTCAAGGCCCTTTCGGACGCCGGCGGCGAAGGCAAGCTCGTGGAGATGCGGAAGATCCGGATCACCGACGATCGGTTCCTCGACGAGCTTTACTCGAAGCTCGATCCGAAGCCCGTTCATCTGCGCCAGGCGATCCGCGAGGTTCCGGAAGGCAAAGGCCAGCTCGAGAGCGCGAAGCGGGTGGTGCTCGTGACCCGCGCGCCGACGAGCGGCAAGCTCGGGCGCACGATCGCGCCGATCTTCCCGGTCCTGGAAGGCCAGGGTCTCTACGTGGTCATCGACCCGAAGCTCAAGTTCTACGCGGGCGGACAGGTGAGCCTGAGCAAGGTGAACCACTGGCAGTCGAGCGGGTACGTCACCGTCAACCCGAGCTGGGGCGTGGTGCTGAGCCGCCACGAGACCCAGCACATCATCGATCACCTTCTGGAGGGCGACCGGTTCCTCGCCTCGCTCCCGCGCTTCAGCGATCGGTTCGGCGCGCTGATCGAGAAGGCGCGCTCCGGCGCGGAGCTCACGAGGCTCGAGAAGAAGCGAATCGGGAAACTCGAAGGCTACCTGCACATGGAGGCCGAGAAGTCGGCCAACCTCCGGGGCTTCCGCGCGCTGCTCACCCGCGACGGCTTCCGCGAGCTGGTGCTGACCCCTGATGTCGCGACGAACCTCGGCGCGCTGTACAACGAGGCGGCGATCCTGGGACTGCGCCACGCGCTCACCGCGGCGCCGCGGATCTGGCTCGATCCGCTCAATCCCCGGAACGCGGTCTTCGTCGTGAAAGCGGGAGCGGGGGCCTACCTCTCGTATCAGCTGATCCAGATCGGCGGGAAGTGGCTCGGCACCGGGGTCCAGCTCGTGCGGGACGCGCTCCCCGAAGGCGAAAATTAAAAAGACGCCAAGTAGCGTTCCGCTACCTGGCGTCTTCTCAAAAACTCGCGAATCCTGCCCGAGTCGCGAATTTTTGTAGGCTTCGTCGTTCTACGTACCGCTAAAACCGCACAATCAGCTCATCGCTTGAACAACTCTGCTTCCGCGTCCACTGGGACCGAAGCCTACAAACCGAAGGGGGACTAGAAGTACATCCGATACCCGTGCTGGGTATTGTTCAGGTACAGATACACCCAGCCGCCGTAGAGCATGTTCATCGACGGGTTCCACTGGAGGTCGATGGCCACGCCGCTCACGCAGACCTGAGGCTGCGGCTGGTAGTAACCCGGCATGTAGCCCGG
>CAYZKI010000330.1:1924-3560 GCA_964478745.1 uncultured Bacteriovoracaceae bacterium | reverse complement strand
GTACAGGGCCGTCGCTTCGCCCTCCACGCTCGGGTTGGTGGCGAGGATCAGCTCGCGCACCGGATGCTCTTCCGAGCCGAGGCGATGCATGAGCTCGCGAAGCTTGAGATCCTCGGGGCCGATTCCGTCCAGCGGAGAAAGCGCGCCGTGCAGCACGTGATAGACGCCGCGGAACGTGCCGACCTGCTCGATCGAGAGCGAGTCGGAGGGACGCTCGACCACGCAGATGAGCGAATGGTCGCGCTGCGGGTTCGAGCAGATCTGGCAAGGGTCCAGATCGGTGAAGGTGAAGCAGCTCGAGCAGAGGCCGATCTTCTGCTTCGCGGCCACGAGCGCCTCGGAAAGCGCCTGGGCGTAGGTCTCGTCCTGCCTGAGGATGTAGTAGGCGAGGCGGGTCGCGGTCTTCTCGCCGATGCCCGGAAGCTTGGACAGCTCGTAGATCAGCTTCGAAACGGGATCCTGCCGCCGTTGGCCCGACTGAAGGCCCGGGTTATTGAAGTTAGCGGCCTGCATCGATGCCTCCTCCGGCGCCCCGCCCCTCGGATTCCAGGGGCGCATCAGCGAGCTCGATGTTCCCCAGCTCGCCGCCGAAGAGCGCGCGGGCTTCCTGGATCATCGGGTGATTGCGGACCGCGTTTCGCGCGGCCTCCATTTTCTCCTTCGCTTCGCGCGCGCGTCTGGCGGCGAGGCTCTCCTCGGTCGTGTCCTTGATCTCGAGCTTCACGGCCACGGGCCGGCCGAAGTAGTCCTTGCAGAAATTCAGGAGCTGCTCGCTGTAGGTCTTCGACTGGAGCTGATCGCGGTAGTAGACTGCGTCAGGGGCGAACTGGATGAGAACGCGATTCTCGGCCTCCGTCGGCAATCCGCCCACGGACGAATGCTCGAGGATCGAAGCCAGGAGCGGGCGCGTCTTTCGGACATGAGCGATCAGGCCCTCCCAGCTCGGCGCGGCCGGAGCCGCGGGGGAGGCGGAAGCGACGGCGCGGGGCTGGACGGTTGCCGCGACGGGCGCGGGCTGCGGAATCGGAGCCGCTCTCACGGGTGCGACAGGTGCTGCCGCCGGAGCGACGGGCGAAGCCGCGCTCGGGGCGTGCGTCAATCCCGGGGCCGCACCCCGGCTCGGGCCTTGCGGGCTGCCCGCGTCGGCCACCGAAACCAGCGCGTCCGCCGTCGCGCACTTCACCAGAAGCACGTCGAGAACGATCTTCGGCTGGGGAGAGCGCGCGATCCAGTCCAGCCCGTGGTGAAGGACCTGGAAGATCAGCTCCATCTCCTCGAGGGTGCGCAGCTCGGTGAGCTCGCGCAGCTCTTTCGCCTCTTCCTCGGAGAGTTCGAGGAGCGCCGACTGCCCGGCCCCCACCTTATAGAGGATCGCGCCGTGGATGAGCTCGAGGAGGCTCCGGGTCAGGACGCGGAGGTCGTGTCCCTGCTGATAAGCGTGATCGACGACGGCCAGCGCCTCGGCGGGCTTGCGCGCGAAGACGCCTTGAAGAATCGAGATCAGCGCCTGGCCCGCGATCAGGCCGATGCTGTCGCGGACGGACTGCGCGGTCACGTTCGTCCCCGAGAACGCGATCACCTGGTCGAGCAGCGAGAGCGCGTCGCGCATGCTGCCTTCGGCCGCGCGGCCGATCAG
>CAYZKI010000330.1:0-1914 GCA_964478745.1 uncultured Bacteriovoracaceae bacterium | reverse complement strand
AAGTGACCTGCGCCAGGCGCGACTGGATCTGCGCGAGGGTGACCCGCCGGTAATCGAAGCGCTGGCAGCGCGACAGGATGGTCGGTGGAATCTTGTGAGGCTCGGTCGTCGCGAAGATGAAGATGACGTGCGCGGGGGGCTCCTCGAGCGTCTTGAGGAGCGCGTTGAACGCCGCCGTCGTCAGCATGTGCACTTCGTCGATGATGTAGATCTTCCGCTTGCCGGTCGCGGGCAGGTACTTGGCGTTCTCGCGGATCTCGCGGATCGCGTCGACGCCGTTATTGGAGGCGCCGTCGATCTCGATCACGTCGACGCTCGTTCCGAGCGAGATCTCCCGGCAGCTCGAGCATTCGTCGCACGAGCGCAACCAGGTGCCGTCGAACGACGTATTCTCGCAGCGAATGACCTTGGCGAAGATGCGGGAAATCGACGTCTTGCCGATCCCGCGCGAACCCGTGAATAAATAAGCTTGGTGGATTCTCTCGGCGCGAACCGCGTTCATCAGGGTCCGGACGATGTGTCCCTGTCCGACGATGTCCTGAAATTGTGAAGGCCGCCATTTGCGAGCGAGCACAACGTAAGACGCGATTGGCGATGCAGTAGAATCTGAACGCGATGACATCCGCGCAGCCCCTTCCCCCAGCTGAAGTGAGGTCGCACCATACTGCTCTAAAATGAGATAAACAAGCGGAAACACTAGGGAATTGCTGCACGCTGTCGGCGCACTGCGCGAGCATGGTGCAGCAATTCCGCCGCCCGCTCCAGTAGCGGAAACCCGGACAGAAGCGCGCTCATTTCACCGGTCGCCCGGAAGCTGCTGTTAAGAACGCCACACAATGAAATTTGATATTCCTGACAAGCGATGACAGACTTCGGCCGTTCGAATGGAAATGGACAACGTCTTTCAACTCGAGACGAAGGTGGGGCGAATCCTGATTCACTGGAATGACAGTGGACAGCTCGCTCGCATGGACTGGTCGGTGGACGAGAGTCCCATAGCACCTGCGCAACAATCATTTCCGTTTCTGCCGCCCGCCATCGACACGTTCGTCCGCTCGATGCACGAGTACTTCGCCGACGGCCGCCCGATCCCGCCGATCGAGTGGCAGCATGTCGACATGAGCGGATGGACCGATTTCCAGAAGGCCGTCTACCAGGCGACCGCCGAGATCCCGCACGGCGAGACGCGCACCTATGCCTGGGTGGCTTCGCGGGTCAGGAAGTCCGGAGCGAACCGCGCCGTGGGCCAGGCTCTCCGCCGCAACCCGCTGCCGATCATCATTCCCTGCCATCGGGTCACGTCCGCGCTTTCGCTCGGCGGTTTCATGGGCTGCATGGATCCGAACGACCCCGAGCTGAAGCTCAAGCGGCAGCTCATCTCCATCGAGGAAGAGTACCTCAATCCCGTCTTCCCGTTTCTCCGGGAAACGGCGTGATCTCCCGTCCGGTCTCCTGGGCTCTTCTCCTCGCGACAGGCTTGCTGGTCGCGGTCGGGACGTCCTGGGCGTTTCAGCGCGGCGGGCACGACTTCCACGTCTTTCATCACGCCTGGCGCCTGGTTGTCGAAGGCCCGACCGCGGAGATCTACGCCGACAGCCCGGACCGATTCCTCTACGCTCCGGGTTTCGCCTGGTTGCTTTCGCCGCTGGGATATTTCCCGCGCGATCTGGCGCTGGCGATCTGGTGCTTCGGCAAAGCGGCGATCGTTGGCTTCGTCGTCCGCGAGATCGGCCGCAGGGTGATGCCCGGGGATGCGCCCATGAACGGGCTCGCCATCGGCGCGATCGGCGTCCTTTTCGTGGCCCGTCCTCTGCTCGTCGACTTCCAATACGGCCAGGTGAACACGCTGATTCTCGGCGCCTGCGTATGGGCGGTGCTCACGCACTTCCACTCCGAGAAGGCCTCGCTCTGGGA
>CAYZKI010000329.1:758-3578 GCA_964478745.1 uncultured Bacteriovoracaceae bacterium | reverse complement strand
GCATGGGAGCGATCGTGACGGCCGTGCCGATGGAAACCGCGTGGGATGAATACGAGCGCTTCTGCTCCCGGCCGGAGATCGTCGCATTCGACCAGCATGGGGACCCGAGCAAGCGCGCCTTCTACAGGCGCATCGGGGAAGAGGCGGAGAAAGCCGCGGGAAGGGTGGATGCGATCATCGGAGCCATCGGAACCTCGCACTCGCTCATCGGCGCGGCGGAAGGCTACTCCGTCAAGCCGAGAGTCGTGACGGCCGAGCCCAGGACGGCGCATGTCTCGGGAATACGGAACCTGGATACCCAGCGCTTCGGTCCGCGCGACAAGGTGAAGGAATCGGATTTCGACCTGAGAATCCTGGTCGACGACCGGGATTTCTACCCGGAATCCCGCCTCTTGACGGATGCGGGGGAGATCACGTTTCCGGACTCCTTTCGAGTCACTCTCGGGGCGCTTCGCTCTTACCTTCGCTCCGAGGGTCATCTGGAGACCCCGAGGATCTTCGCCCTCGGCGCGGCCAATCGACGGAGCTAGACGAACTGCCGGGCGATCTGCAGGACCCGCGAGCGATACTGATCGAGGGTTCGCGGGTCGGGCGTCTGCTTCCCGTAGAGAACGTCGCAGAAGCAGTGGGTGATGCCCTGGATGGGGGCGGCCAGGAACGGGATGGATTGGGTGACCCGCTTCGAATAGTGGAGCGGCGGCAGCGAGGGCTCGCGCGGATGCCCGGCCGCGGCCAGCACCTCCAGCGTGAAGTGGTACTTGCGGATGACCTCTTCTTCCGCGCTCAGCTTCGCCTGCTCGAGCTCTTCCATCATCTTCCTGAACCGCGACTTCTCCTCCGCGGTGAGCTTCTTGGAGAGATCCTCCTTCGCCTGGGAGGGATCAGCCTTCTCGAAGAGCTTCCTGATGATGAAGGTGACGAGGGCGATCGCGGCCAGGATCAGGATGAATCTCGCCGTGTTCCAGAGCGCCTCGAACGTCGCCTTCGAGATGAGAGGTTTCGGCGGCTCGGGGGCCTTTTCCGGCACGGATGACCTCGCAGGCGCGGGCGCGGGGGCTTCGGCCGGCTGGGAGGAGGCGGGACCGCTGGGCTTCTGCTCGGTGCGGACCTTCACCTCGGGAGGCCGGGACGCCGCGTCCGCGACGCCCCCGCTCGCGGAGGATTGGGCGGGCGCCACCTCGCTCGCGGACGGAGCGGGCGCGGCCTCGATCTGCTTCGCCAGGGACTCAAGCTCGGCCAGCTTCTGGTCGACCTGTTCGGGCGTCAGCGAGGGGACCGCGGTGGGCAGAAGGGACGAAAGCGCGGATGGAAACGCCACCGGGCTGCCCGCGGGCTCCGGGCGCTCGGTATCGCCCGGGCCCTGGCCTCTTCCTCCCGAGGCCAGATGATCGCCGAGTCCGCCGGGCCCTGCCTTGCGGACTCCCTCCCGGAACGCGGCCTGAAGCGCCTTCACGTCCTCGGGCGTGAGCGAAAGCGAGGGCATGGGAACAGGCGACGCTCCCGCCACCCCGGGCCTGGGAGCGCTGCGAGTGATCTCGATCTCGAGCTCGCGCAGGCCCGACGAGAGCCTTCTCGCGGCCTCGGGGGAGACGCCTTCGCTCCTGGCCTGCCGGAGCTCGCGCTCGAGCTCCTGATGCCTCGCGGACGAGCTGTTCGCGAGCTTCCTCAGGACGTCGTCGCTGATCGACAGCTTGATCCGGGGCGGAACGCGCAAGGCGGGCGCCGCGCCCGCTGGAGCGGACGCGGGCGGTCCTGACGGCACAGGCGCGGCATCCGCGGCGTTCCGCGCGAACTTCCGCGCGAGCTTCTGGGTCGTGTCGCCCAGTTTCAGATTGAGCTGCTCCGCCTTCTGCTTCAACGTCTCGCGCCCGGGCGCTTTCACGGATTCGATCTGCTTCCGCGGCGGATCGGGCCTTCTCTCGGGGACGATGAGATTGACGATTCCGGTCAGCGCGAAAACCAGCAGGGTCAGCGTGAGCGCCTCGCCGAACACCCGCTTCGCCTCGGGCTTCTCCGGGTGCGACGCGCGGCCGTCCGCGAACCTGATCCGGAAGACCTGGTCGAAGATCAAGGCGGAGAAGAGCGCGAACAGGAACGCCAGGTGCGCCCAGCCCAGCCCGCCCTTGCCGGCGATGGCTTCGGAGAAGGCAGGAAGCCAGATGAGCGCCAGCGCGATCAGGAAGTGGCCGGCGGCCGACGAGAACACGATGGCGAGCGCTGCGAGCAGATACAGGAGGTCACGCGCGGCGACCGGGCTTTCGGTGATCCGCCGCCAGTAGAAGTAGATCGCAGCGAGCACGATGATGCCCAGGATCCGGGCCGCTGTCCGTCCCTGGGAGGCGGACTGCCAGATCTGCTCCTTCTTCCCGGGCTCTCCGTCCTTGTGGATCTTCGCGCCGCAGTAGACGAACGCCTCGAGCTCGCTGGCCTTCTCGGCGCTGGGCTCGTGCCAGCCGCGGTCGAAGAACTTGAGGCCGCTGATCAGCGTCTGCAGGACGAGCGCGAGCGCGAAGAGCCCGCCGAAGAAAGTCGCGGTCAGAAGGTCGGATCCGCCCGCGTAGGCGCCGAGGATCGCCGCGACCAGGAAGCTCAGGCAGAAGCTGCCGAAAGTCGTGAAGCCCTTCATGTGCGCGCGTTCACCATGGACCGGGAGATCGAGGACGCGGCGTCCCCCTGACGGGTGACCACGAAAGTCCTCACCCCGAGGCGCGAGTTGTTCTCGAGGATGCGATCGAGCACCTTTTCGGACATCGACCTCTGCTGCAGGATCTGCGACATCACGAAAGGATCGGCGTCGAGCCCCGTGAGGAAGCTCCTTCC
>CAYZKI010000329.1:0-748 GCA_964478745.1 uncultured Bacteriovoracaceae bacterium | reverse complement strand
CTCCTTCCCTCGACGAGAACGGCTGTGATCGAGACGGCTCTTTCCTGAAGCGACTCGAAAAGCGCCACGAGCTTCTTCGGGTCGTTCTGATAGACGGAAGAGAGATAGAGGAGCGAAGAGCCATAGGGGATGCTCTCGATCGCCTTGGGCGGGATCCTTCCTCCGACCCGGGTCCCCTCGAGCCTGGAGACCTTGCTGATCAGCCAGTGGAGGTGGTCCGATCCCGTTCCGAAGGGCAGCGCCAGGTCCTGGGAGATGAGCTGGACCTGGCTCACCCCTTCCATCCGATGATGGAGGAGGGAAACGAGGATGTCCTTGAGGTACTCCCAGGTGCTCTCGGCGCGCCGCCCGATCTGATTCTGCGGGTCCAGGTCGAGGTAGACGGTCAGATCGGTGCTGATGCTGCTCTCGAACTCGTTCACGATCAGCTCGCGATGGCGCGCGCTGAGGCGCCAGTTGATCCGGTTCAGCGGGTCCCCGAGACGATACTCACGGACCCCATGGAAAGTGACCGACTGCCCCTGCCGCGTGGTCTCGTTCTGGCCGATCGACGCCGACTCGACCGACGAGGGCGGGGCGAACTCCCCGAGCGTGATGAACTCCGGGGTAACCTCGACGCTCGGGCTCGCGTCGTCCCGGACGACGAAGCGGAAGATGCCGAGCGGATCGGTGACCACGGCGGAGAGCGGCCCGAAGTGGTGCACGCCCATTCCCGAGTCGCACGGAAACGCATGCGCGACCTTGCGGA